>NZ_JAELTI010000029.1 GCF_016428755.1 Allobosea sp. ASV33 | reverse complement strand
GAGTTCGGGGCGATCTCGACAAGGTCGAGGCCGGCATCCTCGGCGAGCTTCAGCGCATCGAAGAACGAGACCACGCCACGGTTGGCGCCGGTATCGTCGATGAGCTGGACTTCGCGAACTCCGCGGATGTCGCGGTTCGAGCGGGGACCTTCCTTGGTCGGGGTCGGGGCAGCGCGATAGGGACGACGAATGGGGGTATTCTCCTGTACTTGGCGCGCGTCGCGCCGTTGTTGCAGACACATTGCACAAAGATGGGCGATGTCAATGCATGACACCGCCACGGCAGGCATTCGCCTGCGCGCAGATCAGCGCCCCAGCAACGCGCAATAGACGTCGAGGGTTTCCGCGACCATCGCTTCGAGCGAGAAATGCCGCTCGACATGCACTCGCGCCCGCCGCGCCAGCGCATCGCGGGCGGAGGGACGCAGGGCGAGCGCCTCGTTCAATCCCGCAGCGAGAGCCGGAGCGTCGCCCGGAGGCACGCGCCAGCCGGTACGCTCCGCCGGCGCGACCTGCGGCGGCGCGAGAACCGTCTCCGGCACCGCACCCAGATCCGAAACCACGACGGGCGTGCCCATCGCCTGCGCCTCGACCGCGACGCGGCCGAAGGCTTCGGGATCGGTCGAGGGCACCGCGACGACGGCGGCCGAAAGCATCGCCGCCGGCATGTCGGTGCAATGGCCGACGCGCTTCACCCGGCCTTCGAGCCCGGCCTTGGCGATCAGAGCGTCGAGTTCCTTGACGTAACCGTCCCGCCCCTGCGCGTCGCCGGCGAGGATGAAGGCAGTGTCGGTATCGCCGCCGTCGCGCATGATGCGCGCGGCCTCGATCAGCACGCGCTGACCCTTCCAGTTGGTCAGGCGGCCGGGCAGCAGGACGATGCGCTGGTGAGGCTCGACGCCCCAGGCCTTGCGCAGCGCCTGCACGCGATCGGCACCGACCGCGGCCGGCGCGAAAGCCGAGAAATTGGTGCCGCGATTGACGACCCTGACCCGATCCCCTGCGACAGGATGCTTCGCCTGGATCAGGCCGGCCGTGTAGTGGGAATTGGCGATGACGACATCGCCGCGCGCCATCACCGAATTATAGAGCGTCTTCACCGCCGAGCGGCTGTTATAGGAGCCGTGATAGGTCGTGACGAAAGGCAGCTTCAGCAGCCGCGCCGCGCCGAGCGCGACCCAGGCTGGGGCACGCGAACGGGCATGGATTAGTTCCACCCTCTCCTGCTGGCACAGCCGCGCGAGCTTGCGGATGTTGATGAGCATCGCGAGCGGGTTTTTGGAGGCCGCGGGGAACGGCAGCCAGACCCCGCCCTTGGCCTGCAACTCGGCGACGAGGCGCCCGCCTTCGGTCGCGACCAGCGCGCGTGCGCCGGCATCGGTCAGACCCTTGGCGATATCGACCGCGGTGCGCTCGGCCCCGCCGGCTTCCAGCTCGGGAATGATCTGCAGGATCGTCCGCCCCGCCAGCGGATGCGTTTCGGTCGACGGCAGCGAAAGATGGGCACCCGGCTTGAAGGACATGCTCTCTTGATCTGGTGATCTGGACTTTCGTGAACGAGGGCGAATATGCCCCTATCGGATAGACGTCGCAGCCCTTAATCGCCGCGGCGCCCTGATTCGTCACAGGAGATTTGCCTTGGAGCGCCAGCCGCCGCAATGGCTCGAGGTCGGAAACGGCCCCTCGAAGCGCCGCCTCGCCTATCTCCTGCAGGAGGGAACCGGCGCGCCGGTGGTGTGGCTCGGCGGCTTCCGCTCGGACATGCGCGCGACCAAGGCGGAGGCGCTGGCCGAGTGGGCACGCGCCAACGGCCGGGCCTGCCTACGCTTCGACTATGGCGGCCATGGCGAGAGCGATGGCGACTTCGGCAGCTTCACCCTCTCCGACTGGCTCGGCGACGCGCTCGCCGCGATCGAAAGCCTTTGCCGCCAGCGGCCGATCCTGGTGGGATCCTCGATGGGCGGCTGGATCGCTCTGCTCGCGGCACGCAAACTGTTCGGCACCCCGCTCCAGCCGGCCGGGCTCGTGCTTATCGCACCCGCCGTCGATTTCTCCGAGGAATTGATGTGGGCGCAGATGCCCGATTCGATCCGCCGCATGATTCTCGACGAGGGGGTCTGGCTGCGGCCTTCCGAGTATTCGCCGGAGCCGACGCCGATCACCCGCGCCCTGATCGAGGACGGGCGCCGGCACCTGCTCTTCGGCGGCGAGATCAAGGCCGGCTGCCCGGTGCATATCCTGCAGGGCATGCGCGACCCCGACGTGCCCTGGCGCCAAGCGCTTAAGCTCGTCGAGCATCTCAGCGGCGATCCCGTCGTCCTGACCTTGATCAAGGACGGCGATCACCGCCTGTCCACGCCGGACGATATCGTGAGGTTGCAGGCGGCGGTCGCCGGGATGGCGACTGCGCCCTGACCTGGAGCCCGGTCGGCGTCAGTGGACGCTGACCATCTTCAGGTCGTGCTCCCAGGCATTGGCCGTGGCGGCTTCGCGCGAATCCGTGACGAGGATCGGCGCGCCGTCGGCCGAGAGCAGGGTGAAGAGCTGCAAGCCGGACTCGATCTTCGGCGCCTGCGGGAAAATCCGCATCAGCTCGTCCGAGGTCATCGACTTGACGTAGGCCACTTCGCCGGCGCCGAGCGCGGCGAATTCCGCAGGGGTCAGCGGGTTGGCCTGAATAAGGATTCTGTCCTGTTTCATCGCGCCCTCCTTCAGAGCAGTGCGAATGCGGTTCTGATACTGCGCCTTCAATTATGAACAGATGCGAAAACCGCTGACGCACCCTTCAAAAGCTGGACGGGTCTCCGCCCTCTACTCCCGGCTCATGATATCGATACGCCGGACGAGCCGTTCCGGTTCCGGCCTGACCAGATCAATCGCGAGCAGGCCGTTCGACAGATCGGCGCCGAGAACCTGCATACCTTCGGCCAGCAGGAAGCTGCGCTGGAACTGACGGGCGGCGATGCCGCGGTGCAGGAACTGGCGATTCTTGTCGTCGCTCTGGCGCCCCCGGATCGTGAGCTGGTTCTCTTCCAGCGTGATCTCCAGCTGCTCCCGGGCGAAGCCCGCGACGGCCAGGGTGATGCGCAGGCGATCGGGCTCGTCCTCCGTCCGGGGCATCCGCTCGATATTGTAGGGCGGGTAACCTTCGCTCGCGCCCTTGGCGACGCGGTCGAGCGCACGCTCGATATCGTCGAAGCCGAGCAGGAACGGATGGGACAGGCTAGGCGTACGCGTCATCGATCCAGGCCCTCGAAAGGCGCCTCATGGACATCGGGACCCGCCGCCGGGCAGCATCCCGCGGGCGAAAGGCGAACCCTTCCGCTTGAGCAAGATATGGCGAAGCGCGAAGGCCGCTTCAAGGGGAGCGGGCGTTAAGCCGGCGAACCCTGAGGCGGAAGGTTCCGACCATGTCCGGAAGAAGAATGGTACAGCCACCCCGGCTTGAACGGGGGACCTCTAGATCCACAATCTAGCGCTCTAACCAACTGAGCTATGGCTGCCCAAACACAGGCTTAGCGACCGGCCGCCGTGGCGGGGTCGTCAGCGGCGCGGACCCTAGTGCCGACTCTCCGCTTTTGCAACCGCGTAATTGAACTCCGGCATCGGAATTTCGGCGCGGCCTGCGCATGCGCCGAATCCGGCGTTCGATCAGTCCTTGCGGAGCGCCGCGTTGGCGGTGCGCGCCAGCTCCTTGAGGTGCTCGGCATAGGATTCGTAGCTGCGGCGCACCGCCTTGGCCTGCAAGGCAATTGCCTCGGAGGCGCTGTTGCTGCGCGCCAGCGTCTGCGCGTCGCCCAGCGTCGCCTCCAGCTCGGCACAGGCGTGATCGAGCATGCGGGCCTGGAGGGCACCGAAGGCGCGCGCCATGGTGAGCGCCTGGCTCATCGCCGTCGCGGTCACGACGGCTGCAGCCTCGGGCGGGCGCGGCAGAGGGAGCGAATCGAGGGGAACGGGCTGCGGAGGCGGCGCCTTGGCAGCCGGCGCGGGCTTCGCGATCGGGGCAACCGGCGCGGCTTGAACGGCTTCGGGCTTGCTGGGCGCGGGCTTTGCAACCGTCGGCTCGATCGCAGCAGGCTTGGCCGGCGCCGGCTTAGTTTCAGCGACGGCAGGCTTGGACACGGAAGCCGCAGGCTTGGCGGCCTTCGCCGCAACCTTCGGCCCCGCGACCTTCGACACGGGCTTCTCGATCCGGATCTTGATCGGCGCGGGCTTCGCCGGCGCACTTGCAACGGCGGGCTTGCCGACGGGAGCCGGCTTGGCGGCTGCGACGGGCGCAGGTGACGGAGCGGGGGCGGCAACCTTCGCAGGCGCGACCGGTGCGGGCTTCGCGGGAGCGGGCTGGGCCGGAGCGGCGGATGCGGCGGGGGCCTTCGGCTTCTCGGGTTCCGCGGCGGCGGGCGGCGCGGCGGATGCGGCGGACGCGGGCGTCAGCGCCTTCACCGGGGACAGGCTGACCGGAACTTTGGACTTGGTCCGGGTCGGAGCAGGCTTGACCATGACAGCTCTCCTTCAGCGGCAAACAGCGAAGGCCGGACCGTACGGTCCGGCCACGTGAGCGATGAACGGCGCCATACGACACCGAATCAGTGGCGCCTCAGCGGCCCTTGGTGGCCTTGCTGACGGTCTCGGCGGCCTTGGTCGCGACGTCCTGCGCGGCGGTGCCGAGGTCCTTGATCTGGCTCTGGAGCGCGGCGACCTGCGACTTCAGGAACTCGGACTGGTGCTGCATGACCTCGGTCAGGTCCTTCGACTTCACCAGCTTCTGGGCGAAATCGAACGCGGCCGCGACGTTGTTCTCGGCATAGGAAATGGCCTTGCGGGTCGCTTCCTGGGTGTTGGCGCGGGCGCTCTCGGCCGAGCCATGCGCATTGTCCACAGCCTTGTGGGCGGCGCCCATGAAGCCGTCGAACGCCTTGCGGGCCTGCTCTACGCTGCGCTCGGCGAACTCGCGCATTTCGGTGGGCACTTCATAAGGCAGCTTGCCGTTCATCGAATCCTCCTGTCGTGTGGTGATCCATCCCTAGATCATTGTGCACTGCAATATCATTGTTGCGCTGCAATGACAACAACGTGACAATCGGCGTCAGCCGCCATGTTAACGCTGTTTCGATGAGAAGCGGGAGAGCGATCTTAGGTTCCATGGATTTGCTGCCGTTTGGGGTCTATTAAGGCTTTGTTAGGCATAACGGGCGCGGATCGAACGAGCGGGCAGGCATGAGCGAGGCCGGAGAGGACTGGGCGGAGTGGAGCGTGGCGGCGGCTGAAGACGCCGCCCTTGCATCCTTTGCTGCCGGCGGCGCCCTGCTGCTGTGGGATCCGGCCGCCGAGAAGCCGCATCTCGTCAACGCTGCAGCGCAGGCGCTGCTCGGCGGGCAGACGAGCTTGCCGGCACCGACGCGGCAACGCCTGAACCTCCTCGCCGGTGGCCTGGCCTCGGCCAACGGTATCCGCCTGGAACGCCTGCGCCTGACCGCGAGCTTCGCGGCCGTGCCCGTCACCTGCGGCAGCAAGCTGGTTTCGCTGGCCGACGGCCGTTCCGCCCTGGCTATCGCGGTGCAGGCTTCCGAGCTGCGCCGCCTCGGCATCACCGTTCCGAAGGCCGCGCCTGCGGAGCCTGCATCGGCCGTCGCTCCGGCGGCACCTGCCGCTCAGGACGAAGCGCCCTCGCCGGCCAAGCCGGCCATGGTCCGCTTTCTCTGGCAGAGCGATCATGAGGGCAGGCTGACCAAGCTCTCCGACAACATCGCCATCCTGACCGGGAAAGCGGCCGCGGCCGGGCTGGTCGGCCAGCGCTGGCAGGACCTGCTCGGCTCGGCCTTCGCCGACAGCGAGGGCGGGCTGATCGAACGATTCGCCAAGGCTGCGACCTGGAGCGGCCATAGCGTGCTCTGGCGCACCGATTCGCCCGGCGAGGCGGCGCCAGTCGAGCTCTCCGGCGTGCCGGTGCTCGACGCAGCGCGCCAGATCGCCGGGTTCCGCGGCTTCGGCATCGCCCGGCTCAACGAGCGCTGCCCGTTCCCCGTGGCCGAGGTCGCCCCGGCGGAGACGGCCACGCCGGAGTCGGAAGCGGAGCAGGTCGCGATTACGGCCCCGGCCGCACAGGAAGACAACGCGCACCAAGCGGCCGATCTTTCCGCCATGGGCGAAACGGCGGTCACCGCACCGTCCACCGAAGATCCGGCCATCTCCGACATGGTCGACCAGGATGCCACGTCCCTGAGCGCGCTCGAGACGGACGATTCGCGGGATCTGCTCGAGGAAGACGAGGAGGAGGCCGTAGAAGCCGCCGCCTCGACCGATCTCGACCAGCCGGAGGAAGAGGCTTCGGCAGAGGCCACGCCCGAAGTGCCTGCCCAACCCGACGCCGAGATCGAGCCGCTACCCGGCAAGATCGTGCCGCTGCGCAACGGGCATCTGACCGCGATCCGGCCTGTGCTCGAGCCGTCGAAATCGCATCTGAGCTCGGCCGAGCGCAACGCCTTCCGCGAGATCGCCAAGGCGCTGGGCGCCAGGCTCGCCGGCGACGACGAGCCGAGCGCGCCGCGCCTGCCGCCGGTCGCGCCATTGCAGGTCAAGGAGAAGGAAGAGGCTCCGGCGGCGAAGGTCGCGGCGGAGGTCGAAGCCGCCGCTCCGGCCCGCCAGCGCAACTCCCATGCCGATGTGCTCGACCGGCTGCCGATCGCCGTTCTGGTCAATCGCGGCGACGAGGCGCTCTATGCCAACCGCACGCTGCTGGAGCTCCTGGACTATGCCGATCTCGCCGACCTCAAGGCCGGCGGCAAGGTCAGCCGCCTGATCAAGGAGGCCGCCCGCACCGATGGCGGCACGATGACGCTGATCGACCGGCTCGGCCATCTCGTCAGCGTCGATGCCGTGCTGTCGAGCGTGAGCTGGCAGGAGGAGCCGGCGACGCTGATGGCTTTCCGCCATCCCAATGGCGATGGCAGCGAGGTGCCTGTGCTGACGCCGGAAGAGGCGGAGGAAGCCGAGCTTGCGGCCGAATTCGCGGCAGAGGAAGCCGAATCGGCGGCCCGCGTCGAAGCGCTCAGGCTCGATGCCGATGCGCGCGATGCCCGGATCGGCGAGCTCACCGCGATGCTCGACACCGCGACCGACGGCGTCGTCACCGTCGACGACCGCGGACGCATCCTGTCGCTGAACAAGGCGGCCGAGGCACTGTTCGGCTATGACCAGCGCGAGGTCACCGGCGAGCTGTTCACCCTGCTCTTCGCCAGCGAGAGCCATGCGCCGGCGCTGGACTATCTCGAAGGGCTGAAGGGCGGCGGCGTCGCCTCGGTGCTCAATGACGGGCGCGAGGTGCAGGGCCGCGTGCGCCAGGGCGGCAAGATCGCGCTGTTCATGACGATGGGCCAGATCGCCCATGGTAGCGAGCCGCGCTTCTGCGCCGTGCTGCGCGACCTCACCGCCTGGAAGAAGACCGAGGGCGAACTGGTCGAGGCACGCAAGGCGGCGGAGACGGCGAGCGCCCAGAAATCCGACGTGCTCGCCAAGATCAGCCACGAGATCCGCACGCCGCTCAACGCCATCATCGGCTTCGCCGAGGTGATGGCCGAGGAGCGCTTCGGGCCGATCGCCAACGAGCGCTACAAGGAATACCTGCGCGACATCCACCAGTCCGGCGGTTACGTCATCAGCCTGGTCAACGACCTGCTCGACCTCGCCAAGATCGAGGCCGGCAAGCTCGACCTCGACTTCGTCAGCGTCAACCTGAACGAGATCGCGCTGTCGACGGTGTCCCTGCTCCAGCCGGAGGCGCAGCGCGGCCGCGTCGTGCTGCGCTCGGGCCTGTCGCCGAAGCTGCCGCCGGTCGTCGCCGACGAGCGCTCGATCCGCCAGATCGCGATCAACCTGCTCTCGAACGCGGTGAAGTTCACCGATGCCGGCGGACAGGTCATCATCTCGACCGCACTCGGCGACCAGGGCGAGGCGATCCTCAGGGTGCGCGATACCGGCATCGGCATGGACGACGACGAGCTCCGCCTGGCGCTCGAACCCTTCCGCCAGGTGCCGACGACGCGCCGCGCCGGCGGCACGGGGCTCGGCCTGCCGCTGACCAAGGCGCTGGTCGAAGCGAACCGCGCCGCCATGGCGATCACCAGCGTCAAGAAAGAGGGCACGCTGGTCGAGATCACCTTCCCGCCGCAGCGCGTGCTGGCGAGCTGATCGAACAGGGTTTCCGATCTAGAGGCGCCCGGGGCCTCGGCCCCGGGCGTTTTCATTTGTCAGAGCAGCGTGCCGCTGAGGATCAGCGCCGCCACGCCGAAATAGATGACGAGGCCGGTGACGTCGACCAGGGTCGCCACGAGCGGCGCCGAGGCGCTGGCCGGGTCGAACCCCGCCCGCTTCAGCAGGAACGGCAGCATCGAGCCCATCAGCGAGCCGAAGGTGACGATCCCGATCAGCGCGCCGCCGACCGTCGCCGCGATCAGCATCCAGTGCGGCCCGTAGTCGTAAAGGCCGAGCCATTGCCAGACCGCGATCCGAACGATGCCGATAGCGCCGAGAATCGAGCCGAGCACGAGTCCCGAAGGCAATTCGCGCAGGACGACCCGCCACCAGTCCTTCAGCGTGATCTCGCGCAGCGCCAGCGCCCGGATGATCAGCGAGGTCGCCTGCGAGCCGGAATTGCCGCCGGAGCTCATGATCAGCGGGATGAAGAGCGTCAGCACGATCGCCTTCTCCAGCTCTGTCTGGAAATATTGCATGGCGGAGGCGGTCAGCATCTCGCCGAGCAACAGGATGGAGAGCCAGCCGGCGCGCTTGCGGATCATCGCGACGAAGCCGATCTCGTTATAGGGCTCGTCGAGAGCCTCCATGCCGCCGAGCTTCTGAACGTCCTCGGTCGTCTCGGCGATCATCGCGTCGATGACGTCGTCGAAGGTGACGATGCCGATGACATGCTCATCGGCATCGATGACCGGGACCGAGAGAAGGTCGTATTTCGTGATCAGCCGGGCGACGTCCTCGCGATCGACCTCGGGCGTGACCGTGATCGGCTTGTGCGCGGGCACGACCGACTCGACCGGGGCCTCGGGATCGCCAGCGATCAGGCGGCGCAGCGAGACCGCGCGCACCAGCTTGCGCGTCACGGAATCGAGCACGTAGATCGCGTAGACCGTCTCGCGCGAGCGCTCGACGCGGCGGATATGGTCGAGCGTCTGCTGCACCGTCCAGTTCGAGGGCACGCTGACGAACTCGGTCGTCATGATCGAGCCCGCACTGTGCTCGGGATAGGCCAGCAGCTTCTTGAGGTCGGAGCGGGTCTGGCGGTCGATGCGACCGCTCAGGCGCGCTCTGGTCTCCTCGTCGAATTCCTGGAAGACGTCGGCCGCCCGGTCCGCCGACATGGCGGAGAGCAGCGCGCCGGCGCGCTGGTCCGGCAGCAGCGCCATCGCCTCGGCGGCGGCTGTCAACTCGGGCTGGTCGAGCACCTCGACGGCACGTTCGAACGGCAACTCGGCCAGGACATGCGCGATGGTCGCGTCATCCTGGTCGTTCAACGTCTCGACGATGTCGGCGACGTGCTCCTGCGCCAGCGTCTGGGCCAGCGTCACGGCAAGGAGGTCCGTGGTGTCGACGGTATCATTCATGGCTCTGTTCCTTGCGATCGGGCCGTCGTGGCCGGACCGCAGGCGAGCCGGGGGACCCGGTCAGGCGCGCGAGACGGCGGCAGACGGCTTCGACTGTCGGCTGGGACTGTCGCTTGGCATCGGGTCGGGGGTTCCTGTGAGCAGCCGGCCGCAAGGGCCGGAGGCAGGAGGCCAATGCACCCGCAAAGCGCCCGCGTCAAACGGTTTTTGCCGTGCTGGCGGAGCGATCATCGGCATTGGCCGAGGCGGCCTGTCCGGCCTATGGTCGCCGACGACGAACCGGCACTTGCGGCCGGCCTGCGTCACCGTTCGCACTCTCTCGCCGGATCCCGCCGATGTCCCTGACCATCTATGGCTGTTACCGCTCGCGCGCGACGCGCGTCATCTGGCTCGCCAACGAGCTCGGCCTGCCCTTCGACCATGTGCCGGTGATCCAGGCCTATCGCCTGCCCGATCCGCAGGCGCCCGGCGTGCCGCTGCATACCCGCAGCGCCGATTTCCTCAAGATCAACCCGAACGGCCATATCCCGAGCATCGACGACAACGGCTTCAAGCTGCACGAATCGCTGGCGATCAACCTCTATCTCGCCCGCAAGCATGGCGGCCCGCTCGCGCCCAAGGATGCGCAGGAGGAAGGCCTCGCGATCATGTGGTCGCTCTGGGCCGCGACCGAATGCGAGACGAACGCCCTCGCCCTCCAGCAGCATCTCGCCGCCTTCCCGCCGGAAAAGCGCAAGCCGGAAGTGGCCGAGGCGTCGTTCGCCGCCTTGAAGGCACCGTTCGCCGTGCTCGACCGCGCCCTGGCCGAGGGCAAGGGCTATCTAATGGGCGGTCGCTTCACCGTTGCCGACATCAATGTCGCCGAGGTGATCCGCTACGCCAAGCCGGCGACGCAGCTCTTCGATGCCAATCCGAACGTCAAGGCCTGGCTCGAGGCCTGCCAGGCGCGGCCGGCCTTCCAGGCAATGTGGCAGGCGCGCGACGCCGAGGCCGCCTGATCGAGGCCTGAACACAGGAAACGGGTGGAGCGACTGGCGACCTTCCGCCTAGACCAAACCACCTTCGACGGAAACGTGCCGTCATTCCGGGCTTGCCCCGGAATCCATCGTAGAGCGCCGCGCCCTCCGATGGATTCCGGATCGGCGCTGCTCTGCAGCTTGTCCGGAATGACGGCCCCCCGCGGGGCGAGGCACCGCCGTTTCCTCCGACCGACAGGTTCGCCATGTCCGCCTCCCCCGACCGGCCTCAGACCATGGATCTGAGCGACTGGCTGCTGCTCCTGCTCCTGTCGGTGCTCTGGGGCGCGTCGTTCTTCTTCGGCAAGATTGCCGTCTCCGAATGGCCGCCGCTGGCGGTGGTCCTGGCCCGCGTCGGCATGGCGGCGGCCACATTGCTGCTCGTCGTCAGGCTGTCGGGGCTGTCGATGCGCGTCGGCGGGCGGATGTGGCTCTCCTTCTTCGGCATGGGGCTGCTCAACAATCTCATCCCGTTCGGGCTGATCTTCTGGGGCCAGACGCAGATCGCGAGCGGGCTTGCCTCGATCCTCAATGCCACCACCCCGCTCTTCGGCGTCATCGTCGCCCATCTGTTCGGACAGAACGAGAAGGCGACCGGGCTGAAGCTTGCCGGCGTCGGTGCCGGAATCCTCGGCGTCGCGATCCTGATGGGCCCCGATGCAATCGGCGGCGTCTCGGGGGCGCTGCTGCCGCAGCTCGCCTGCCTTGCCGCCGCCCTCTCCTATGGGTTCGCCGGCCTCTATGGCCGGCGCTTCCGCGAATTGCCGCCGCTGGTCACGGCCGCCGGGCAAGTCAGCGCCACGACCATGATGACCATTCCGCTGGTGATCGCGTTCAACCCGCCCTGGCTGCTGCCGGTCCCGAGCATCGAGGTCGCCTCCTCGCTGGTTGGCCTCGCGATCCTCTCGACGGCAATGGCCTATGTCATCTTCTTCCGGATCATGCGCCGCGCCGGCGGGACCAATGTCATGCTGGTGACGTTCTTGGTACCGGTCAGCGCCATCCTGCTCGGTTCAGCGTTCCTCGGCGAGGCCCTGCAGCCGCGGCATTTCCTGGGTATGACCGCCATCGCCGCCGGTCTTGCACTGATCGACGGCAGGTTGTTCAAGGCACCGCGAACCAAGCCGGCATGACAGTTTCCAGCAAAACCGGGCGAGCCCTCGCAAGCTCTTGTCGGGGCTTCTCAGCCCAAAGGCTTTATTGCTCAAAAATTATGAATTGCTCTAGAGTCGACTTGTCGGCTGGAGTCTCTAAGGGCACGATCCACTGACTTACGAGCCCATCGGGCCTTTCGGGCTCACGTGAGAGGCTCTCAAGATACCGCGGCAAGCGGTACCGGGGAACAGGGGACGGCCATGGATGTGCGGCAACTGCGATGTTTCATCGCGGTGGCGGAAGAGCTGCATTTTGGTCGCGCGGCCGAACGTCTCGGCGTCGCGCCCCCTGCGCTGTCGCGCCAGATCAGCGCCCTCGAAGACGAACTCGGCGTCGCGCTTTTGACCCGCACCACCCGGCAGGTCGCGATGACCCGCGCCGGCTTGATCATGCTCGAGGAGGCCAAGGGCATTCTCGTCAAGATGGAGCATGCCTCGCGTGCCGTGCGCGAGGCGTCGCTCGCCTCCGGCAAGGTGCTGCGCGTCGGCGCGATCGACGCGGCCTCGTCGAGCTTCGTGCCGGAAGCGCTGATGGCCTTCCGCGCCCGCTTCCCCGGCGTCGAGATCAAGTTCGTCGAGGCGATGACGGCCGCGCTCGTCCAGATGCTGGAAGCCGGCAAGCTCGACCTCGCGCTGACCCGCCCGCCACGCAAGCCGACCGACTGCGCCTTCGAGATCCTGCGGGTCGAGCGCCCGATCGTCGTCCTGCACGAGGACCACCCGCTCGCGGCGCGCGACCACCTGACCATGCTCGATCTCGTCGGCGAGCCCTTCGTCGTGCCGTCCAAGCGCATCCGGCCTTACGCCTACGACCTGGTCATGGCCTATTTCGAGAGCGTCGGCGCGGTTCCCAACGTCACCATCGAGGCGACCGAGAAGCCGGCGATGATGTCGGCCGTCGCGGCCGGGCTCGGCATGGCGCTCGCGCCCGATTGGGTCTCGCGCCTGTCCTTCCCCGGCGTGACGATGCGGCGCCTGCGTGGGGCGATGCTCGATCCGCCGCCGCCGGGCGCGCTCGTCGGCGTCTCCTGGCGCCCGCAGCAGAAGCTGCCGTCGCGCGACGACTTCCTCGCCATTCTCAGGGAAAGCGTGACGCTGCTCGATGAGCGCCACGTGCTGCCCCCGGTCTCGTCGAAACCGCAGAAACGAACCGCCCGCACCGGGTCGCCAATCGGAGGAGCCTGATGAGTTTGAACCAGATAGAACAGGCCCAGGGCCTGCGCGTGAGATCGACGCAGGATCTGGCCGGCGGCCTGTTCATGATCCTGCTCGCGGTGGGCGCCTTCTTCTTCTCCTGGGACCTGCCGGCCGGGACGCTGCGCCAGCTCGGGCCGGGCATGCTGCCCAAGGCCTTCGCAGTGATCTGCGGCGCGCTCGGCCTGGTGCTGGCGCTATCCTCGCTGCGCTATCACGGCGAGCAGCTTTCGGGCTGGTCCTGGAAGGGCATCTTCTTCGCGCTGGGCGGCGCCTGCCTGTTCGGATTGACCATCCGCGGCTTCGAGATCGGCCCGATCCGGGTTCCCTCGCTCGGCCTGCTCGTCTCCGGCCCGCTGCTGATCTTCTTCTCGGGCCTGGCCGCCGATGACCGCAAGCTCAAGGAGCTCCTGATCTTCGCCGTGGCGATGTCGCTCGGCTGCATCCTGCTGTTCAAATACGCGCTGTCGCTGCCGATCCCGCTCGCGCCCTGGCTGCTGGGGATCTGACCGATGGACATGTTCTCCAATCTCGCACTGGGCTTCGGCGTCGCGCTGACGCTGAAGAACATCGCGCTCTGCTTCGCCGGCTGCCTCGTCGGCACGCTGATCGGCGTGCTCCCCGGCGTCGGGCCGATCGCGACGATCTCGATCCTGCTGCCGATCACCTTCGGCCTCGATCCGACGGGCGCGCTGATCATGCTCGCCGGCATCTATTACGGCGCGCAGTATGGCGGCTCGACCACCGCGATCCTGGTCAACATCCCCGGCGAGGCGACCTCGGTCGTCACCACGCTGGACGGCCACCAGATGGCCAGGCAGGGCCGCGCCGGCGTCGCGCTCGGCACCGCTGCGATCGGCTCCTTCTTCGCCGGCTGCGTCGCCACCGTGTTCATCGCCGCGCTCGGCGCACCCCTGACCAAGATGGCGCTGCTGTTCGGCCCGGCAGAGTATTTCTCGCTGATGGTGATGGGCCTGTGCTTCGCGGTCGTGCTGGCACGGGGCTCGATCCTCAAGGCCTTCTGCATGATCATGCTGGGCCTCCTGTTCTCGACCGTCGGCACCGATCTCGAAACCGGGCAGGAGCGCCTGACCTTCGGCATCGCCTCGCTCTCAGACGGCATCGATTTCTCGGTGCTGGCGATGGGCGTGTTCGGCTTCGCCGAGGTGCTGCGCAACCTCGAAAGCCCGGAAGCGCGCGACGTCGTCAAGGGCAAGATCGGCCGGCTTCTGCCGGGCTGGGAGGATATCAAGCAATCCGCCGCCCCGGTGCTGCGCGGCACCTTCATCGGCGGCATCCTGGGCATCCTGCCGGGCAACGGCGCGGTGCTCGGCCCCTTCGCCAGCTATACCGTCGAGAAGAAGATCGCGAAGGATCCCTCGCGCTTCGGCAAGGGCGCGATCGAGGGCGTGGCGGGGCCGGAATCGGCGAACAATGCCGGCGCGCAGACCGCCTTCATCCCGCTGCTGACGCTCGGCATCCCGCCGAATGCGGTGATGGCGCTGATGGTCGGCGCGATGACGATCCACGGCATCATCCCCGGCCCGCAGGTCATGACCCGCAACCCCGAATTGTTCTGGGGCATGGTCGCGTCGATGTGGGTCGGCAACCTGATGCTGCTGATCATCAACCTGCCGCTGGTGGGCATGTGGGTGAAGCTGCTGCAGGTGCCCTACCGGCTGATGTTCCCGGCGATCCTGATCTTCTGCTGCATCGGCATCTACTCGGTGAACAACCAGCCGCTCGACGTCGCCTTCACGGCGCTGTTCGGCCTGTTCGGCTACCTGCTGATCAAGCTCGGCTTCGAGCCGGCACCGATGCTGCTCGGCTTCGTGCTGGGCAAGCTGATGGAGGAGAAGCTCCGGCAGGCGCTGATCATCTCGCGCGGCTCGTTCGTGACCTTCATCGAGCGGCCGATCTCGGCCGGCCTGCTCGTGGTCGCCGTACTGGTCCTGGTCATCGCGCTTTTGCCCGCGATCTCGAAGAAGCGCGAAGAGGTCTTCACCGAGTGAACCATCCGAATGGCGGGGTTGCGACTCTGGCGATGCCCCGCCAGCCTTGCCTCAACGATCACAGGGAGAAAATGCATGAGGAAACTTGTTCTCGGGCTTGCCGCGGCCGCGGCGCTGGCTTTTACGGGTAGCGCGCAGGCACAAGGCTACCCGACCAAGCCGATCACCATGATCGTGCCGTTCGCGGCAGGCGGGCCGACCGACATTATCGCCCGCATCGTCGCCGACCACATGTCGAAGACGCTCGGCCAGCAGATCGTCATCGAAAACGTCGCCGGCGCCGGCGGCACCACCGGCATCACCCGCGCCGTCACCGCCGCGCCTGACGGCTACACCATCGCGATGGGGCATCTCGGCACCTTCTCTGCGGCGCCCGCGACGTATCCCGGCCTGAAATACGATCCGATCAACGGCATGCAGACGATCGGCCTCGCCGGCGGCACGCCGATCCTGATCGTCGCCCGCAAGAACCTCGAGGCCCCTGACCTCAAGGCCTTTGTGGCGGCCGTGAAGGCCAATCCGGACAAGTTCAACGAGGCCCATGCCGGCCTCGGCTCAGTCTCCTGGACCACCTGCACCTTGCTCAAGGGCATCCTGGGCACGCCGAAGATCAACGCCGTCGCCTATCGCGGCACGGGCCCCGCCCTGAACGACCTCGTCTCCGGCCAGGTCGACTTCATGTGCGACCAGATCGTCTCGGTCGCCGAGCAGGTCCGCGCCAACACGATCAAGGCCTATGCGATCGCCTCGGCCCAGCGTTCGCCGGCGCTGCCGGACGTGCCGACCACCAAGGAAGCCGGGCTGCCCGAGTACCAGATCGAGGCCTGGAACGGCATCGCCGGCCCGAAGGGCATGCCGAAGGAAGCCGTGGACAAGCTGGTCGACGCGCTCGGCAAGGCGCTCAACGACGAAGGCACCAAGAAGCGCCTGCTCGATCTCGGCACCGTGCTGCCGACGGCCGAGGAGCGCACGCCGGCCGGCTTCGCCGCGCTGATCAAGCGCGACGCCGACAAGCTCACTCCTGCCGTTTCGGCGGCGCCGAAGCAGTAAGAAGCGCCTGATTTCGACGACGATGCGGCGGGCCTTCGGGTCCGCCGTTTTTGTTTTCAACCCGTTGCCGCAGGCGGCAGGCGACGCGCGGGACTTTTTTCGTAACCAAGCAAGCTCTTGCTCCCGCGTGCTTTTCGCCGCTCTGTTGCCGGTCGTTAACATCTCGTGACCCCGGTTCCGGGAACTGTTGCAACGCGCCTTGGTTGTCCCGCCGAAGATTAGCTTCGAAAGGAGACATCCCATGTTCAAGAAGCTTGCTCTCGTTGCCGCCCTGACCATCACCCCGGCGGTTGCCTTTGCCCAGGGCCAGCCCTCCGGTGGCGCCGTCGGCGGCGCGACCAGCGGTGCGGCCACCGGCGCTGTCGGCGGCGCCATCGTCGGCGGCCCGGTCGGCGCGGTTGTCGGCGGTGTCGGCGGTGCCGTGGTCGGCGCGATCGTCGGCGATGCGGCCGAGCCGAAGTTCCGCACCTATGTGGTCCAGCAGCGCGTCCCGTCCTACACCTACGCGGAGCCTATCGCTGTCGGCACGGTGCTGCCGGAGCAGGGCGTGGTCTATCACCAGGTCCCGGCTGACTATGCGCCGAACGCCTCGAACTACCGCTACACGGTGGTGAATGACCGCACGGTCATCGTCGAGCCGCAGACCCGCCGCGTCGTCCAGATCATCGAGTAACACAGACCCGAAAGGCGGGCGGTTCTAACCCCAGACACGCCCAACTTTCAGGTCAGGCCCGCTCCGGAAACGGGGCGGGCCGCTTTGCTTTGGGGCGGTTCTCAGCGGGTGCCGAACATGCGGTCGCCGGCATCGCCGAGGCCGGGAACGATATAGCCGTGATCGTTGAGGCGCTCGTCGATCGCAGCCGTCCAGATGCGGACATCGGGATGCGCGCCGCGCAGGCGTGCGACGCCTTCGGGGGAAGCCAGCAGGCAGACGAAGCGCAAATCTTTGGCGCCGCGCTCCTTGAGACGCTCGACCGCGGCCACGGCGGAGTTCGCCGTCGCCAGCATCGGGTCCATCACCACGATCATGCGATCGGCGATGTCGGAAGGTGCCTTGAAGTAGTATTCGACGGCCTGGAGCGTGTCGGGATCGCGATAGAGCCCGATATGGGCGACGCGGGCGGCCGGCACGAGCTCCAGCATACCGTCGAGAAAGCCGACGCCAGCGCGCAGGATCGGCGCGAAGACCAGCTTCTTGCCGGAGATGACCGGCTGCATCGACTTCTGCAGCGGCGTCTCGATCTCGATCAGCTCGGTCGGCAGGTCGCGCGTCACCTCGTAGCAGAGCAGCATGCCGATCTCGTTGAGGAGCTGGCGGAAGCTCTTGGTGGAGCGATCCTTCTCGCGCATCAGCGTGAGCTTGTGCTGGACCAGCGGATGGTCGACGACGGTGACGCCGTCCTGGCTCGAAGTCATACGCCGTTTCCCTCTCGTTCTCGGGTCTCTCGCGTCATCCCGGACAAGCCGCGAAGCGGCGCCGATCCGGGATCCATCGAAAAGCAGTGTGCTCTATGATGGATTCCGGGTCTGCGCTTCGCTTTGCCCGGAATGACGGCTTTTGCACGCAACCGACGGATCAAAATACCGTGCCATCGCTGATGATGGTCAAGGGCGGGCCGCCATCCACACGCTTTTCGCGCGCGATCCGCCGGCCGGCCGCCCAGGTCCCGCCTTCGAGCACTTTGGCGAGCGGGAGTTCCTCGCGCGAACGGCCGAGACGCTGGCGGACGAGGGCGCCGATTTCGTCGAGCAGGGCAACGGTCAGCGCGCGCCATTCCACCACGAGCGGCGACGAGACTTCATGCGCCTTCGTCCGGTCCGCCTCGTCCTTCAGCGCGATGACGCCGCTGTCGAGGAAGAGCCCGCCATTGCGGTACTCGGGGAGGCCGGTCATCTCGTCGATATCGACCACGGCGATGCCGGCCCATTCCAGCGGCTCGATCAGCGAATAGGTCAGCCATTGCGAGAGCTTGTGGAAGGGCACGAGCCCCTCGGTCGGCTTGCCTCGTGCGATCAGCGGGTGGCGCCAGGTGTCGCCCAGCGCGACGCCCGCCAGCGTCAGGCGCGACGGCCAGATGCCGCCGAAGGTGCCGAGCACTTCGCCCAGCATATGCGGCGCCCGCAGCGTGCCGGTATCGGCCGCGGCCACAAAGCGGTCGAAGAGGTCGCCGGGCCGCGAGAGCCCCTGCCTTTCGAGTTCCTCGCCAAGGCGGTTGAGCAGGGCGGCGCGGCCTTCGAGCGCCAACAGCGGATTGTCCGGCCCCGCCTGGAAGCCCTTGGCCAGCACGGCCGTGTCCAGATGCATCAGCGTCTGCGCATCGGCGCGCAACGGATCGGCCGGATCGCTGGAGAAGAGACCTGCGGCGAACATGTCGAGCGAGGCGAGCGCCAACCCCTCCGAGCGGCCGATCTCGCGGCCGGTCGCGGCGTCGCGATAGCGCCAGTCCGGCCCGGCGCCGGCATCGAGCAGGACGCTGACGACGGCGAGATCATAGGCGGCGCGGCCGCGCGCGGCGGGGTCAGCGAAATTCGCTTCGCGGTCGAGCATCTGCCAGCGATCCTCGCCTTCGACGACGAAATGGCGCCAGCGGGCGTGGAAGGGGATGTCGAGCGTCGGATAATTCGCGCGGATCGTCTCCAGCACATAGTCGGCACAAGCTTCGAGCCGCTCCGGGTGGACGCTGAAATGCAGCAATTCGCCGGCGAGCCCGAGCTCCCGCATCTCCTGCGCGCGCTCGCGCACGGCTGTGGGTTTCAACAGGGCGCAGAACGGCTCGGGGTCGCGGTCAGGCATCATCAACTCGGCGGGCGGGACGGAATCAGAACTTGTCGAGGTCGCGGCCGACCGTCGACTTCAGGGCGTTGTCGCCGGGCGCGCCGTCAGGCGAATAATAGCCCGCCGCCTTCTTGGCCTCGATCTCGACGGAGGCGTCGGGCGGGACCAGCTCGGGCGGGATCGCGACGCGCTCGCCGATCGCGATGCCGCTCTCGACCATGGCGTCGTATTTCATGTTCGACATCGACATCAGCCGGTCGATATGCGTGACGCCAAGCCAGTGCAGCACGTCCGGCATGAGCTGCTGGAAGCGGGCATCCTGCACGCCGGCGACGCATTCGGTGCGCTCGAAATAGGTCGCGGCGGAATCGCCGCCCTCCTGGCGCTTGCGGGCGTTGTAGACGAGGAACTTGGTGACCTCGCCGAGCGCCCTGCCCTCCTTGCGGTTGTAGACGATCAGGCCGACGCCGCCGCTCTGGGCCTCCTTCACGCATTCCTCGATGCCATGCGTGAGATAGGGCCGGCAGGTGCAGATATCGGAGCCGAACACGTCCGAGCCGTTGCACTCGTCATGAACGCGGCAGGCGATGCGCGTCTTCGGATCGGCAAGCCGCGAGGCCTCGCCCATGACATAGGCCGTGATCGAGCCGATCGGCGGTAGGAAGACCTTGAGGTCCGGCCGCGTCACCAGCTCGGGATACATGCCGCCGGTCTGCTCGAAGAGCGTGCGGCGGAGCTCGCTCTCGTTCGTGCCGAAACGCTCGGCGATGCCCGGCAGATACCAGACCGGATCGACCGCGATCTTGGTGACGCTGATATCGCCGGTGCTGTGCAGGATATGCCCGTCCGCGGCGAGGCGATGGGCGCCCATCGCGGCGAGGATCTCGGGCAGGTTGAGCCTGGCCTTGGTGATCGCGATCGAGGGCCGGATATCGATGCCCTCACCGATGAGCTGGCCGAAATCCTGCGCGACGGTGTGGCCGAACGGATCGAGCGAAACGATCTTCCTGGGATCGGCCCATTGCGGTTGGGGCAGGATTTCCGCCGTCGGATAGGTGTTGGTCAGGTCCGGGCGCTGCTGCGGGTTCATCGCGCGGGCCGAGATCGCCAGCGCGCGATAGACCGAATAGGAGCCGCCATGGGCGCCGATGACGTTGCGGTCGGCCGGGTTGGTGGTCGAGGCGATGATCGGGCCGCGCTCGATGGCGGTCGGCGCGCCCCATTTGATCGGGAAGCGCGTGGCGGCGCCGCCCGGCTCTGGGTGGGAGGTCAGCCTGATATGGCCGTTGCGGTTCGGCGCGTTCATCGCGGTCACGTCCTGAAACGGAAAAAGGCCCCGGGACGGGATCGTCCGGGGCCTTCTGGACCTCACGAAGTCTGAACCAGCGCGATGGCGCCGTCAATCGCCTTAGAAAACAGCGAGATAGCGCAGCAGCGAGATGATGCCGATCACGATCACGATGATCTGGACGACGTTCTTGATCTGCCCGTCGAGCGGCAGCATCCGCACGAGGTAGAGCACGAGGCCGATGACGAGAACGGTGATCAGCAGCGAAATCAGAATGGACATGCTTTCAGCCCTTTATCTCGGCCGGTAGCCGGCCCCCCGGAGCCCAGCCGCGACGCATTCGCGACTTGTCGGCCCCGGCGAAAGAACGTCGCGGGCGGGGATTGGTTCCGGAGGCGGGTTGTGGGGCGAAAAGAGGTCGTCGCGGCTTGCAGGAGAAGCACCGCCGTCATGGTCGGGCTTGTCCCGAGGATCCACGTTTTCGCTGGTCGAAAGCCGTGTTCAAGACACGGATGCTCGCCACAAGGGCGAGCATGACGTCGAGGGCGTCATTCTCGGCCTGAGCGAAGCAAAAAACTCGAGGACTCTCAGGGACCCGACCAACGTCATTCCGGACAAGCCGCGAAGCGGCGCTGATCCGGAATCCATCGGAGAGCTCGTAGCCCTACGATGGATTCCGGGTCTCCCTTAGGTCGCCCGGAATGACGCCTCTTGGTCCAGAGAGGCTCGGGTCAGGCCCGAGCCTGACGGAGGGTGTCAGCCCGCGATGCGGTCGAAATCCGCGACCGCGCGCGTCGCCTGGCGGAGCTGGTTGAGCAGCTTCAGGCGGTTCGCACGCAAAGCCGGATCGGGATCGTTGACCGTGACCTTGTCGAAGAAGGCATCGACCGCCGGGCGGATTTCCGCGAGCGCGGCCATGGCGCCCTCGTAATCCTCGGCGGCGACGGAGCCTTGCGCCTTCGGCGTCGCCTGTGCCAGCGCGACGGCAAGCGCCTTCTCCTCGATCAGGCCGGCATCGGCGATGAGGTGCAGGTCGGGAGCAGCGGCGAACGCGCCCTCGCCGTCCTTCTTCTCCTCGGCCTTGAGGATATTGGCGGCGCGCTTGTAACCCGCGAGCAGGTTCTTGCCATCCTCGGTGTCGAGGAAGCGCCCGAGCGCGGCGACACGGCGGGTGATGAGGAGGAGGTCGTCATTGGCCGAGGCGCCCTCGCCGAGAACGGCGTCGACGAGATCATGCCGCGCGCCCTGGTCGCGGAGCATGACCTTCAGGCGGTCGTGGAAAAAGGAGAGGAGGTCCGGTAACATCGCATGAGCATCGCGAACAACCTGCTGGGCAAGGCCGCTAGAAAGTGACCCGTCATCGGGTTGGGTTCGCGGGGCATCAAGAAGCTCATCAAGCAGGTCAGCATCGCTGCCAAGCCGCTGCTGGAGCCTCCGGACATAAATATTCCAAGACTTTGCCCGGATTTCCAGCCGCACCCCATTTTCAACCACCAACCGGATCACGCCCAGCGCCGCGCGGCGCAGCGCATAGGGGTCCTTGCTCCCGGTCGGCTTCTCGTCGATGGCCCAGAACCCCACTAGCGTGTCGAGCTTGTCGGCCAGCGCCACCGCAACCGAAACCGGATCGGTCGGCACGCGGTCGGACGGGCCGAGCGGCTTGTAATGCTCCTCGACCGCCGCAGCGACGGAGGCGTCCTCGCCCTGCAGCTCGGCGTATTTCCGGCCCATCAGGCCCTGCAACTCCGGGAACTCGCCGACCATCTCGGTCGGCAGGTCGGCCTTGGCGAGCTTGGCGGCGCGCTCGGCCTTGTCGGGATCGGCACCGACGATCGGGGCCAGTTCCCGTGCCAGCGCGGCGAGGCGCTGGACGCGCTGCCCTTGCGTGCCGAGCTTGGCGTGGAAGACGACGCCGAGCTTGTCGAGCTTGGCCATGCGCTGGTCGAGCGGCTTGGCGAGATCGAGCCCGAGCTTGTCGGCGCTGTCCTTGAGGGTATCGAGGTCCGGCAGCGCGCCGCGATCGGTCTGCCAGAAATAGGCGGCGTCCGAGAGGCGGGCCCGCACGACGCGGCCATTGCCGGCGGTGATCGCCGCGCCGCCATCGCTGGCGGCGAGGTTCGAGACCAGGATGAAGCGGTTGGCGATGTTCCCGGTCGCGGGATCGCGCAGCACGAAGCATTTCTGGTTGGCGCGGATGGTGGCGCGGATCGCCTCGCCGGGAATGTCGAGGAAGCGCTCTTCGAAGGAGCCCATCAGCACGACCGGCCATTCGACGAGGCCGGCGACCTCCTCCAGCAGACCCTCGTCCTCGACGAGGTCGAGCCCTTGCGCGAAGGCGAGGTTGCGGGCGTCGGTGAGGATGATCTCCTTGCGTCGGTCGGCATCGAGCACGACTTTCGCCTTCTCCAGCGAGGTCACGTAATCGTCGAGGCGCTTCACCGTGATGGGGCCGGGCGCATGGAAGCGATGGCCCTGGGTCACGTTGCCGGAAACGATGCCGTCGACCTCGAAGGGCACCACCTCCGGGTCCTCGACCTCGGCAGCGCCGAAGGTGCAGAGGATCGAATGCAGCGGGCGCACCCAGCGGAGGCTCGCACCGCCGGCCGAAGCCTTGCCCCAGCGCATCGATTTCGGCCAAGGGAAGGAGCGGATCACGGCCGGCACGATCTCGGCGATGGCCGCGACGGTTTCCTGACCGGGCTTCTCGATGATGGCGACGTAAGAATCGCCCTTCTTGGGATCGCTGACGATAGTCGCCTGATCGAGCGAGCTAAGGCCCGCGGCCTTGAGGAAGCCCTGCACGGCAGCTTCGGGCGCGCCGACGCGCGGTCCCTTGCGTTCCTCGCGCACGTCGCGGCCGCGCACCGGCAGGCCGGCGATGTGCAGCGCGAGCCGGCGCGGCGTCGCGAAGGCCTTGGCGCCCTCATAGACGAGGCCGCGCTCGACCAGCGCATCGGTTACGAGCCTCTTGAGGTCCTCGCCGGCCTTGCGCTGCATGCGCGCGGGGATTTCCTCGGAGAAGAGTTCAAGCAGAAGATCGGGCATCAGTTCGCTCCCCCGCCGGCGGTCTTCAGCCAGGCTGCGCCGCAGGCCTTGGCGAGCTCGCGCACGCGCAGGATGTAGCTCTGCCGCTCGGTGACCGAGATCACGCCGCGCGCGTCGAGCAGGTTGAAGGTGTGGCCGGCCTTGAGGCACTGGTCATAGGCGGGTTGCACCATGAGGTGCCGCTCGCCGGCCTCACCCTTTTGCAGGAGGGCGCGGCATTCGGCCTCCGCCTCGGCGAAGCGCCGGAACAGGGCGTCGGTATCGGCGTGCTCGAAATTGTAGCGGGAATATTCCTGCTCGGCCTGCAGGAAGACGTCGCGATAGGTGACCTTCTCGTCGCCCTCGAGCCCGTTGAAGTTGAGCTCCATGATGCTCTCGACATTCTGCAGATAGCAGGCGAGACGCTCGAGTCCGTAGGTCAGCTCGCCGGAGACCGGCGCGCATTCGATGCCGGCGACCTGCTGGAAATAGGTGAACTGGCTGACTTCCATGCCGTCGCACCAGCATTCCCAGCCGAGCCCCCAGGCGCCCAGCGTCGGGTTCTCCCAATCGTCCTCGACGAAGCGGATATCGTGCAGGAGCATGTCGATGCCGATGGCTTCGAGCGACTGGAGATAGAGCTCCTGCAGGTTCGGCGGGTTCGGCTTCAGGATGACCTGGAACTGGTAATAATGCTGCAGCCGGTTGGGGTTCTCGCCATAGCGGCCGTCCTTGGGCCGGCGCGAGGGCTGGACATAGGCCGCCCGCCAGGGCTTCGGCCCGAGCGAACGCAGCATCGTGCCGGGGTGCGAGGTGCCGGCGCCGACCTCCATGTCGTAGGGCTGCAGCACCACGCAACCTCGCTCGGCCCAGAAGCGCTGCAGCGTCAGCAGCAGCCCCTGGAAGGAGCGGGTCGGGTCCATCGCCGGGGACGAGGCCGGGATGGCGGAGTGCGTGAGGGGCGCCGGGGCGGACAAGTGCCTGCAACCTTCCGATAACAAAGCGATGGCGGTGATTAGGGTTCGCGCCGGCCAGGGTCAAGCGCGGCCGGGAACCGGAAGCGGACAGATTTCGTTCATGACCGGCCTGATATCGATAGAGGCAACCGCATGGCTCGCGATGTTCGGGGCGAGCATTTGATGACGGGCCTGCGGCCGCATAACCAAGGAGACTAGCCCATGTTGACAACCCGCATCATTGCCGCCGCCTTCGGCGCCGCAACCCTGCTCGGTGCCGCCATGAGCAGCGCCCCGGCCTCGGCGGCCCCGGTTTCCGCCGGCACGACGCTCGCTTCGGGCGCCGAGACCGGCCTCGTCCAGCAGGCCTACCATCGCGGCCGGCCGCATTACGGCCCGGGTCGCCCCCATGTCCGTCGCTGCTGGACCGAATCCCGCCGCGTCTGGGTCGGCCATCGTTGGATCCGCCGGGCCGTGCGCGTCTGCCGCTGAGGCCAGCGCACCAAGATGAAGGATAGCTGAACGGCGCGGTATCGCGCCGTTCACGCTTTCGGGGTTAGAGTTTTCGCCAGGGACGACTTGATCACCTTCGGCATGCCCGATCGTACCAGCCATGGAGAACATCATGTTCCGGACAACCCTTCTCGCAGCCGCGACGGCCGCCGTGCTCGGTGGTGGCGCGCTGATGGCGACATCCGCTTCCGCTGCCCCCGCCGCGGCGCCGGCGGGACAGGCCATGCAGGCGGGGCAAGGCCTCGTCGAACAGGCCCAGTACTATTACGGTCCGCGCCGCTACTATCGCCCGCGTCCCTATTACCGCCCGCGCTGCTGGACCGAAGGCCGCCGCGTCTGGAACGGCTTCCGCTGGGTCGTCCGCCCGGTGCGCGTCTGCCGCTGATACACCATGGCCGCAATGCGGCCATCGGCTGAAGGCAAGCTGAACGGCGCGATCCCGTGCCGTTCAGGTTCGAGGCTCTAAGGTCTCACACCAAGGGCGGCGTTTCATCCGACGGCAGGGACTGCCGACGCCATCTCATGGAGGTTTTCATGTTTCGGACTCTGATCGTCACCATGGCGACAGCCGGCGCGCTGGGCGTGGCCGGCCTCGCCGCCACTCCTGCCTCCGCGGCTCCGATCGGCGCCGCGCCGATCGCGACCGCCCCCATGGTCGCCAGCGAGGGCATGGTTCAGCAGGCGCAGTATTATTACGGCCCGCGCCGCTACTACGGCCCTCGACGCTACTATGGCCCGCGCTACTACGGTCCGCGCCGCTATTACGGCCCGCGCTACTACGGCCCGCCGCCGCTGTTCGCCCCGCCGATCTACGCACCGCGGCCCTATTACTGGTAATCGGGCGACAGGCGTCCGCGGCCGCGATGCACCGCATCGCTTAGCGGCGTCAGCTTGCCCTCGGGCCCATTGATCACGAAAGCCGGCAGCAAGGCTGCCGGCTTTTTGCTGTTCAGCACCGCCGTCACGACGATTCGGATCGCAGGCTTCTCGGCGAAGGCATGGACCGGCAGCACCACGACCGCGCCGAAACCGGTCTCGAGACCGGCGAGCACCTCCGGCAGAGCCTCCACCCGATGGATAAGCGCGAGATGCCCGCCCGACCGGAGCAGGCGCCTGGCGGTGCGCAGCCAGGGCGCGAGCGCTCCTTCCGCGACATGGGCCGCCCTGCGGTTGGGAATCGGCGAAGCCTTGCTGCCGCCGGGCGGGTAGAAGGGCGGATTCATCGCGACGGCATCGAATGAAGCCGGAGCGAGCCCCCGTTCGGACAGGACGGCCGCGCGCGCCGTGACATCCCCGGCCACGGCCCTCACGCGTCCGGCCAGGTCGTTGAGCCCGGCATTGCGCCCGGCCAGCGCGGCGAGGTCCGGATCGCGTTCGAGCAGCGTCACACGCAAGCCCGGCTGCATCAGCGCCGCTGCCAGCCCGACCGTGCCGACACCGGCCCCCATATCGAGCAATGCGCCCTGCCCCAGCTCCGGCAAGGCTGCCGCCAGCAGGATCGCGTCGCTGCCGGCGCGGTGGCCCTTGCGCGGCTGGAGCAAGCGCAACCGTCCGTCGAGCAGGCGATCCTCGACGATCTCGCCGAGCGCCGAATCCGCCCCGCCCTCACTCATCGCGCAATTCGGATCCGTAGCCGGCATCGATCAACAGCGCCCTTGCGCGCCTGCGATCGACATCGCGGACCAGCAGCCGGCGCGGGAAGGCGCCGATCATGCCCTCCAGCGAGCTGATATGCTGATCGGCGATCAGGCATTCGAGATTGGCCGAGGCCAGCAGGGCTTCGACCGCGCCGAGCAGAATCAGATCGTTGGTGCGCATGAGTTCGTGCATGGCGCCATGGAGCCCAAGCACCCCGGCTTGTGCAAGACCCCGCGCTCATCGGGCCTGTCTTCACGCCAAGGTGCGGCGTCGCGTCGGTTTGCAGGGGCTGGCGTCCCATGCGACGGTTGTGGCATGGCAAAGGCGCGCCGCCCGGCGCGCGGATCTGACCCGGAGTGTTTCCAGTGGGTGTCGTCGTCTCCCTCGAGGAACGGGAATCGAACCAGGCCAGCATCGAGCCGCTGGTCGCGCTGACGCGCGATGACATGGCGCGGGTCAATGCGATGATCCTGTCGCGCACCGGCTCCGACGTGACGATGATCCCCGAGGTGGCCAACCACCTGATCTCCTCCGGCGGCAAGCGCCTGCGGCCGATGCTGACGCTCGCGATGGCCGATCTCTGCGGCTACCAGGGCGACGGCCATGTGAAGCTCGCGGCCTCCGTCGAGTTCATGCACACCGCCACGCTGCTGCATGACGACGTCGTCGACGAGAGCGACATGCGCCGCGGCAAGCTCGCGGCCCGCATGCTCTGGGGCAACGAGGCGAGCGTGCTGGTCGGCGATTTCCTGCTCGGCCAGGCCTTCAAGATGATGGTCGAGGTCGGCTCCCTGCGGGCGCTCGACATCCTGTCGACCGCCGCCTCCGTGATCGCCGAGGGCGAGGTGCTGCAGCTCTCCGTCGCCAAGAACACCGAGACGACCGAGGACGAATATCTCTCGGTGATCCGCGGCAAGACCGCCGAGCTCTTCGCCGCCGCCTGCGAGGTCGGGCCGGTGATCGCTTCTTCCTCCAAGGCCGATGCCGCCGCCTGCCGCAGCTACGGCCTCAATCTCGGCATCGCCTTCCAGCTCATCGACGACGCGCTCGACTATGGCGGCGTCGCGGCCAAGCTCGGCAAGAACACCGGCGACGATTTCCGCGAGGGCAAAATCACCCTGCCGGTCGTGCTCTCCTTCCGCCGCGGCGACGAGGCCGAGCGCGCCTTCTGGAAGCGCACGCTGCAGGAAGGCGCGATTCGCGACGGCGATCTCGAAGAAGCCCAGGCGATCATGCGCCGGCACAAGGCGCTCGACGACACCATCGCTCGCGCGGAGCACTATGCGCGCATGGCCAAGGACGCGCTCGGGCTCTTCCCGGCTTCGCCGATGAAGCAGGCACTGAACGCCGCCGTCGATTTCTGCGTGGCGCGGGCGCATTGAATCCGGACATTCGCCCGGCGTCGCGCACAACGACAAACTAGCTCTTCCCAGCAGCCGCGCCGAGGCCTAGCGTAATTGCGTCCCGCAAACGCTAGGCCGGAGCATGGCCATGTCGGAAGCATCGCATCGTCAGAACCAAATCTGGTCGGTCGTCCGAGTATCGAGCGGCAATTTCCTGGAGATGTACGACTTTTTCGTCTTCGGCTACTACGCCTCGGCGATCGGGAAGGCGTTCTTTCCCTCCGGCAGCGATTTCGCACAGTTGATGGCGGCGTTCATGACGTTCGGCGCCGGCTTCCTGATGCGCCCGCTCGGTGCGGTCGTGCTCGGGACCTATATCGATCATCACGGACGACGGGCCGGGTTGCTGCTCACCCTCATGCTCATGGCCTTCGGCACGCTGACCATCGCATTGGCGCCGACCTATGCGACGATCGGCATCCTGGCACCGATCATCGTCGTGATCGGCCGGCTGGTGCAGGGCTTCTCGGCCGGCGTCGAGCTCGGCGGCGTCTCGGTCTATCTCTCGGAAATCGCGACGCCCGGCAATAAAGGCTTCTATGTCAGCTGGCAGTCCGGAAGCCAGCAGATCGCGGTCATCTTCGTCGCGCTGCTCGGCGTCTGGCTCGCCACCATTCTGCCACCGGAGAGCCTGACGGCTTGGGGTTGGCGCATTCCCTTCCTCGTCGGCTGCCTGATCGTGCCGCTGATCTTCCTGCTGCGCCGCTCGATGCAGGAGACGGAGGATTTCGCCGAACGCAAGCGCAGCGCCAGTCATCCGACCCCACGACAGATCGTGCGGGCGCTGGTGGCCAACTGGCAGACGGTGCTGACCGGCATGCTGCTCGTGACGATGACCACGGTCTCGTTCTATTTCATCACCGCCTACACGCCGACCTTCGGCAAGGAAGTGCTGAAGCTGAGCAGCATCGACAGCCTTCTCGTGACGCTCTGCGTCGGCCTCTCCAACCTGTTCTGGTTGCCGGTGATGGGCGCGTTATCCGACCGGGTCGGACGCAAACCTCTGCTGCTGGTTTTCTCGGTGCTGCTCTTCGTGAGCGCCTATCCGATACTGTCCTGGCTTGTCGTCAGCCCCTCCTTCTCACATCTGCTGATGGTCGAGCTCTGGCTGTCCTTCATCTACGCCAGCTATAACGGCGCGATGGTCGTCGCGCTGACCGAGATCATCCCGGTCGAGCTGCGAACCACCGGCTTCTCCGTCGCCTACAGCCTGGCGACGGCGATCTTCGGTGGCTTCACGCCGGCGGTGAGCACCTATCTGATCGAGGCGACCGGCAATCGCGCGATCGCCGGCCTGTGGCTGATGTTCGCCGCCCTTTGCGGTTTCGTCGCGACCCTCCTTGCCTATCGTGGGCGCCGCGAGCCGGCACGCATGGTCAGCGCAGCAGCGTCGCCCTGACCCACCAGCTAGGCCGCTCGCTCGCCAGGGTCTTCGCAGCGGCCGCGCTCGCCGTGCAGTCGTCGAACAGCGCGAAGCAGGTAGCGCCGGAACCTGACATGCGTGCCAACCGGCAGCCCGGCAGCGCCGCAAGCCGCTCCAAAACTTCGCCGATGATCGGTGCGACCCGCCGCGCCGGCGCAGCGAGATCGTTCGTCGTAGACTGGAGATCGTCCAGCAGCTTCGCGGCTGATGCCGGCGCCGCGACGGTCGCAGCGCGCGCTTCGGATGCCGCCTCGCCGGCCTTCAGGCCGAGCGCCCGGAAAACGGCAACCGTCTCGACGCCGACGCCAGGATTGACCAGCACGGCGAAGAGCGGCGGCAACCTCAGGACAGGACCGAGCTTTTCGCCGATGCCGGCCATCAGTCGCGCCCGCGAATCGAGACAGACGGGCACATCGGCGCCAACGCTTGCAGCGACCTCCCGCAGAAGCGGGTCGGCGGGCCCGATGCCGTTCAGGCGCGCAAGCAGGCGCAGCGTCGCAGCCGCATCGGCCGAGCCGCCGCCGATGCCCGAGGCGACCGGCAAGCGCTTGACGAGATGGAAGCGCCCGAGGCGCAAGTCCGGGCGGGCGGCGGCGAGCGCACGAGCGGCGCGCAGGACGAGATTGCCGTCGTCGACCGCCAGCCCTTGCGCCCTGGGCCCTGCGAGCGTGAGAGACAGCCCCGCGCCGGGATCGAGCGAGAGCGTATCGCCGACGCCGGCGAAGGCGACGAGGCTTTCGAGCTCATGATAGCCGTCGACGCGGCGCCCAAGCACGCGCAGGTCGAGATTGACCTTGGCGCGGGCGCGCGTCGTCAGGGGCAGAGCCACGGCTTCAAGCCGGCGGCGCGAGGATGTCAGCCGCCATCCTTCTTCGCGGCATCGGTCACATTGGCCGAGGGCTCATCCATGCCGTGCTCGATCTTGCGCAGAATCTTCTCGAGATCCTCGGGCTCGGGCTTGAGGTCGCGAGCGTGGTTCCATTGGAACTTCGCCTCGAGCTGGCGGCCGGTCTTCCAGTAGACATCGCCGAGATGGTCGTTGATGACCGGGTCCGACGGACGCAGCTCGGCAGCCCGCTCGATCTCGCGCGCGGCATCGTCATAGCGGCCGAGGCGATAATAGGCCCAGCCGAGCGAATCGATGATGTAACCGTCGCGCGGGCGGAGTTCGACAGCGCGGCGCAGCATGTCGAGCGCCTCGTCGAGCTTGAGATGCTTGTCGACCAGCGAATAGCCGAGATAGTTCAGCACCAGAGCGCGCTCGCGGCCAAGCGGATCGGGCAGGAGTTCCAGCGCCTTGCGCAGGTCGGCCTCGGCCTCGGGCCAGCGATTGGTGCGCTCGCGGGCGATGCCGCGGAAATAGAACAGGTCCCAGTTGGCGCGGCCGGGCGAGGCAAGCTTGGCGATCGCCTTGTCATAGGCGGTCGCGGCCTCGGCGAACTGCTTGCGTGAGCGATAGATGTTGCCAAGCGCCGAGAGCGCGTCAACATCGTCCGGGCGCTCCGCGATGACCTTGTCGAGATGCTTCACCGCCTCGTCGGGCTTGCCGAGATTCTCCAGCGCCAGGCCGGCCTGGATCTCGGCATTCGGACGCAGCGGCGAGGAGGCCGGCATCTTGTCGTAGACGGCGACGGCGTCCTCGGGCTGGCGGGCGCGCTCGAGGATGTCGCCGAGCGTCAGGATCGCAAGGTCATGGCCGGGATCGAGATAGATCGCCATGCGCAGGTAGAGCAGCGCAGCGGCCTCGTCGCCCTGGCGGTTGCCGGCGCTGGCGAGACCGTAGAGCACCTCGGCCGCGCCCTGCTGCGGCGTCGAGATCTGGCGCGGCGGCGCCTCCTTCTTGCCGACGAGCGCCATGCCTTCGCGGATGATCGGGTGGTTCGGCAGCAGGCGATCGAAGCCGGCATAGGTCTCGGCCGCGCCGTTGAAATCGCCGTTGCGGGCCTGGAAGCGCGCCCAGAGATCGACGAGCCGGAGCGTGGTCTTCTCCGCGTCATAGGCGGATTTCAGCCGCTTCTCGGCTTCGGCCTTGCGGCCGGCGGCGTCGAGGATCAGGCCGGCGTGATAGTCGCGGAAGAGATTGTAGGAGGGCTCGCCCTTCAGCCGCTCCAGCGTCTCGATGGCGCGCTTGGGATTGTTGGAGCCGAGATAGGACCAGGCCGAGAGCAGCGTCGCGGTAATGTCGGCCGCGCGGCCCCTGCCCCCGCGCTGGAGATGGTTGCGCGCGGTCTGGTAGCTCTTCTGCTTGATCGAACGGATGCCGATGACGAGCTGGGCGAGGCCGTTGCTCGGATCCTGCTGGATCAGCTTGTCGGCAGCACGGAAGGCGTCCGGCATGGCGCCGTCGGCCAGGAAGGCGACGAAGGCGCGCTCGGTCAGGTCGTTGTTCTGCGGGTCTTCCTTAATCGCTTCGCGCAGATAGACCGAAGCCGCGCCGAGATCGCGCGAGGCGCCGGCGACGATCGCCGCGAGATAGTTCCCTTCCAGGCTGTCGCCCGGCTCCAGCGAATCGGCCGTGCGTGGCTGCGTCGCGCCCTGGGCGGCGGCCATGGCTGGCAGGAACATCAACAGCGACAGCGCAGCAGCCGTGCCCGAGGCACGCACCTTCTTCAATAATGTCACGACTGCCATTCTCCTTCGGTCCGCGGCCTCACCATCTCGGGGCGCACTCTTCCAGCGGACCGTGATCGCTTCGCGTAGGCTGGCAAGATGGCGGTTTCCGGGCGGGCGGGCAAGCCGGCCTCCCGATGAATGCGGCGGTTTCGTAGCAGCCGCGCAACAGTTGCCGAAATCCCGCTGACGAAGAGGCCGGTGCCCGGAAACAGAAATCATCCGGCAGGGATATCGGGCCTATATTTTCTCCGCTTGCGGCTCCCGCAGCGATTCTACTGGGATCATTCCAATGAAGAAGATCATTCTGAGCATTGCCGCCGTCGCGCTCCTCGGCGGTTTCGTCGCCGGTTGCGCCAAGGACGAGACCAAGCCGGTCGCCAAGATCGTCCGCAAGGGCTGATCAGCTACGGTTTGACGACAAAGGGCGCGCCTGCCGGCGCGCCCTTTTTATTTCACGAGACTGCGAATCGCAGGCGATCACATATTCGCGTAGCCGGGCCCGCCGCCGCCTTCCGGCACCGTCCAGGTGATGTTCTGGGCGGGGTCCTTGATGTCGCAGGTCTTGCAGTGGACGCAGTTCTGCGCGTTGATCACGAAGCGCGGATTGGTCCTGGTTTCGGCATTCTCGTAGACGACCTCGTAGACGCCCGCCGGGCAGTAAAGCCGGGCCGGCTCGCCATAGAGCGGCAGGTTCTGCGTGATCGGGACCGAGGGATCGGTCAGCTTCAGATGCGCCGGCTGGTCTTCCTCGTGATTGGTCGAGGAGAGGAAGACCGAGGAGAGCTTGTCGAATGAGATCTTGCCGTCCGGCTTCGGATAGGTGATCGGCGTCACCTCGGCGAGCGGCTTCAGCGTCGCGAAATCCGGCTTGCCATGCTTGAGCGTGCCGAAGGGCGACCAGCCGAAGAGCTGATTCAGCCACATGTCGATGCCGCCGAGCCCGATGCCGAGGAGGGTGCCGAATTTCGACCAGAGCGGCTTGACGTTGCGGACGCGCTTCAGGTCCTTGCCGATGGCGTTGTCCCGCCAGCTATTCTCGATCTCGACGACCTCGTCATGGCTGCGGCCAGCCTGCAGCGCCGGCACCAGCTTCTCGGCCGCGAGCATGCCCGACAGGATGGCGTTGTGGCTGCCCTTGATACGGGGAACGTTGACGAAGCCCGCGGCGCAGCCGATCAGCGCGCCACCCGGGAAGGTCAGCTTCGGCACCGACTGCCAGCCGCCCTCGGTGATCGCGCGCGAGCCATAGGCGAGGCGCTTGGCGCCCTCGAAGGTGTCGCGGATCAGCGGATGGGTCTTGAAGCGCTGGAACTCGTCGAAGGGCGAGAGCGTCGGGTTCTGGTAGTTCAGGTGAACGACGAAGCCGACCGAGACCAGGTTGTCGTCGAAATGATAGAGGAAGGAGCCGCCGCCGGTGCCGTTGTCGAGCGGCCAGCCGAAGGAGTGCTGGACGCGGCCCTTGTGGAACTTCTCCGGCTTGACCTGCCAGAGCTCCTTCAGACCGATGCCGTATTTTTGCGGCTCGCGGCCCTCGTCCAGGGCGAAGCGCTTGATCGCGATCTTGGAGAGCGAGCCGCGCGCGCCCTCGCCCAGCAGCGTATAGCGGCCGCGCAGTTCCATGCCACGGGTGAAGCGCTCGGAGACCGTGCCGTCCTTGGCGATGCCCATGTCGCCGGTCGCGATACCGGCAACCGAACCGTCCTCGTTGAACAGCAGTTCGGCGGCGGCGAAGCCCGGATAGATCTCGACGCCGAGCGCCTCGGCGCGCGCGCCCAGGAATTTCGCGACGAGCCCGAGCGAGCCGACGAAATTGCCGTGGTTGTTCATCAGCGAGGGCATGCCGAAATTCGGCAGGCGGATTCCGTTGGGCTCGGTCAGGAAATAGAAGATGTCTTCCTTGACCTCGGTGGTCAGGGGGCGATCGGGATCGTCGCGCCAATCCGGCACCAGCTTGTCGAGGCCGATCGGGTCGATCACGGCGCCGGAGAGGATATGGGCACCGACCTCGGCGCCCTTCTCGACCACGACGACGGTCAGGTTCTCGTCGAGTTGCTTCAGCCGGATGGCGGCGGCCAGGCCCGCGGGGCCGGCACCGACGATGACGACGTCATAGTCCATGCTCTCGCGCGGTTCGCTCTGCGCTTCCTTCAGATCCATCCTGCCCTCCGCCTCAGCAACCGCGCCGCATAATTGTTTATATATGAACTATCTTGCCGGGTCGTTCAATGCCGGCTTTCGTCCAGTCTGGAACCCCTCTATCCAAGCGCGCGTTCCATTTTGCAACTGCGTTGGCTCGCGAAGAGCCCTTGCAGGGTATAGGATGTGCCGATGAGCCTGTCCGATGCAGTCGGCCCCGACGCGCCCGATCCCTATGAGCTGCTGAGCTGGTACGCCGAGATGGGCGTGACCGAGGCGCTCGACGAGACGCCGCGCAACCATTTCGCCGATCCGGTCCCCACTGGGGGCAACGCGCAGCCGCGCCTGCGCCCCCTGCCCGGCCGGCCGGCCGCGCCGGCGCGGCCGATGGCGGCAGCCGCCACGGCCCCGGACGACGCGGCAGTCACCGCCAAGGCCTTGGCGCGCGAGGCGCGCACGCTCGACGAATTGAAGACCGCCTTGGCCGGGTTCGAAGGCTGCGCCCTCAAGGCCACCGCCAAGAACCTCGTCTTCGCCGACGGCAACCCGCAGGGCCGGGTGATGATGGTCGGCGAGGCGCCCGGCGCCGACGAGGACCGGATCGGCCTGCCCTTCGTCGGGCGCTCCGGGCAATTGCTCGACCGCATGCTGGCTGCGATCGGCCTCAGCCGGAAGGACGACGTCTATATCGCCAACCTGTTGCCCTGGCGTCCGCCGGGCAACCGCACGCCGACCCCGCAGGAGGTCGCGATCTGCCTGCCCTTCATCCAGCGCCAGATCGAGCTCGCCGATCCCGATATCCTGGTCTGTGTCGGCGGGCCTTCGGCGCAAGGGTTACTCGGCTTCACCGGCATTTTGCGCTCGCGCGGGAAATGGGTGGAATATGACACCGGCGCGCGGCGCATCCGCGCGATCGCGACCCTGCACCCGGCCTATCTGCTGCGCCGCCCGCTCGACAAGCGCCTCGCCTGGCGCGATCTGCGGGCGCTGAAGACGGCACTCGACACGAAAGCCTGACGCGGGAACCGCTGCAGTCAGCCGGCGTTCAGGAGCGGCCTGCAAAGACAACTTGAGTTCCCCGCATCTCCCGGCGAGATTGCGGGGGAGCTTCGCCGGGGATGCCTTCATGCAATGGGAAGATTACCGCCAGTCCGATAATCTCGAGGACCGGCGCGGCAGTGGCGGCGGCTTTGCCGGCATGCCCGGCGGGCGCGGCGGCGTCGGCATCGGCACGATGGTCGTGCTCGGCCTGCTCGGCTGGGCGCTGGGCATCGATCCGCGCCTGCTCATCGGCGGCGCCGAACTGATCGGCGGCATCGGCGGGCGAGAGCAGACGCAGGAGACGCGCCAATCCTCCGGCCCGCCCCAGGACCAGATGGGCCGCTTCGTTTCCGCCGTGCTGGCGCAGAACGAGGACATCTGGTCGAAGATCCTGCCGCAGCAGGCCAATACCCGCTACCAGCCGCCGCGCCTCGTGCTGTTCTCGGGCGTCGACCGCTCGGGCTGCGGCACCGCGCAATCGGCGATGGGGCCGTTCTACTGCCCGGTCGACAAGAAGGTCTATCTCGACACCTCCTTCTTCCAGGAGATGCAGCGCAAGCTCGGCGGTGGCGGCGATTTCGCCTATGCCTATGTGGTCGGCCACGAAGTCGGCCACCACGTCCAGAACCTGATCGGCATCCTGCCCAAGGCCAACCAGTTGCGCGAGCGCTCCTCCGAGCGCGATGCGAACGCGATCTCGGTGCGGATCGAGTTGCAGGCCGACTGCTTTGCCGGTGTCTGGGCCCATAACATCCAGGCGATGGGCCGGCTCGACCAGGGCGATATCGACCAGGCGATGCGCACCGCCTCCGCCATCGGCGACGACAAGCTGCAGAAGGCGGCGCAGGGCACGGTCGTGCCGGATTCCTTCACGCATGGCTCCTCGGCGCAGCGCACGAAATGGTTCACCACCGGCTTCCAGTCCGGCTCGATGCAAAGCTGCGATACGTTCCGGAACCCGGTATAGCCGACGCCTTCCCCGAAAGCAGCGTTCAGCCGGAGAGCTGGACCGTCTCCAGCACGCGCAGCGGCGGCCAGGCAACGCTCTCGGCCCGATCGAAAACCAATTCGAACGGCTCGACTCTCTCTGCCGCAAGCGCCAGCGCATCCACGCGCCGATTCGCCGGAATGGCTGTCGCGAGCGTCAGATGCGGAATCCATTGCCCAGGCCGATAATGCGGATCGCAAAGGGCTGGACGGATGGTCGCGTGGATCTTCGCGTGCAGGGCGATCAGGCGGTCGTCATGCCGTGGCGAAAGCCAGACAACCAGCGGATCGACGTCGAACAGGCCGATCCGGTCGAAGATGAGCGAAACCGGCGCTTCCCGTGCGAACAACGCGAGGGCCTCGTTCAATATCGCGGGAGAGAGATCGTCATAGCGCGCGAGCGTGAGATGGGGCGGATAGCCCAGCGCACGGATCGACGATACCGCTTCCAAGGCCGCGGCCCTGTCAACCCACTGCCAGAACGGGCGCGCCTCAGATCTCGTGTGCACGGTGATGCCGATCATCGGCGGAAGTGCCTTCTGGTTCGCCAGAACTGAAGGGCTTGTAGCAGGGCTTGCGGCGGCCCGGAATTCCGTGCGGAGGGCTGCATCCAGCCCTCCGCCTTGTTGTCATGGAGCTGCCGGACCACCGCTACCGGCGATCGGGCTTTTCGCTCGGCACAGATGGATCCTGAAAACCTTCGCGGCTTCCGGTCCGGTGCCTAGCTCCAGAATCCTTCCTGATGAACGCGAGGCGAGAACGTATCCGTGTCCTCCTGTTGTTCCTCGCGCTTGTCCTCGTCGCGCTCCGCTTCGAGCGCAGAACAGGAATCGTGCCGTTCCAGCATGGGTCTCTCCTTTCGATGTCTGAGGGAGGTGCTTCAGGCGACCGTCAACATATGAACTTATGCTGCAATGCACAAGTTCCCGATCAAAATGAGCCCAGCCATGCGTAGCCGGCATAGCGAATGCGGGCCGTCACGGCCCGCCGCAGCAGGCTAGCCCGCCCGTTCCCGCGAGACCGGCAGCCGCACCGGAGCCTGGTCGAGACGACCGGCCAGCGCCATCGCCTTGGGCATGACCAGCCCGGCCGCGAGCCCGCGACCGCCGATGGAGAACGCGATTCGCTCGTGCAACGAGGCCGCGGCGCCGCGTAATGGAATCAGTGCCGGCTTCCCGGCCGCGACCAGCAGATGGCGCTCCACCGCCTGGACCCAATGGGCCTGCGGCACGTCGCCGGCATCGAACAGGACGAGGCGATCGCCCCGCGCTTTCGCTGCCGCGTCCTGCCAGGCCCGCTCCCGGCTCGCGCGCAGATAGCGCGCGCCGGTCGCGTCGGCCGCCCGCTCGGTCTCGGCCACGCCGACCAGATCGACGATCACCGCATGGCCGAGAAAGCCTTCCGCGACAGCCGGGATAAGGATGGCAAGCGTCGCGGCGAGCGCCTGCTGGGAACCATCGCTGCGGATAACGGCTGTGAGCATGGGCAAAACCCTATGTCGCAACGCAACATGCCACAATCCCGCCACTTGCCTTTTGTTCTTGTTATGTTCACTCTACATGAGACCAGAAGGCGTCGATTCCCGGCGCGCGACGCGGCTCGAAAACCATGCCCCAGGCCAGACCCACCTCACGGCCCTTCCCGGCGGCGCAGCCCTTGCGTCGAGCCGACAAGGAACCCAGCATCTCCGCTCCGGTTGTCGCGCCCGCCGATCCGCTGGCCTATGCCGGCCACCGCATCGATCCGGACCGGCGGCGCGGGCGGGGCGCGACGATCAATCCGGTCGGGCGCTACGAGGCCGAGCAGCGCGTCGCCGAGGATGACGGCTGGGGCTCGCTGGAGGAACTGCCGCCGTTCTCGACCGAGATCGCCTATGAGAAGGCGCGCAACATCATCACGCGCAACGACTCGCCCGACATCTCCTTCGACCGCTCGATCAACCCCTATCGCGGCTGCGAGCATGGCTGCGTCTACTGTTTCGCGCGGCCGAGCCACGCCTATCTCGGGCTGTCGCCGGGCCTCGATTTCGAGAGCAAGCTGACGGCGAAGCCGGATGCGGCGGCGCTGCTGGAGAAGGAGCTTTCGTCCCCGTCCTACCAGCCGCGCACCATCGCCATCGGCACCAATACCGACGCCTACCAGCCGATCGAGAAGAAGCTCAGGCTCATGCGCCAGATCCTGGAGGTGCTGGCGAAGTTCAACCACCCTGTCGGCATCGTCACGAAATCGGCGCTGGTCCAGCGCGACATCGATATCCTCGCGCCGATGGCGGAGAAGGGGCTGGTCAAGGTCGCGCTTTCGGTGACGACGCTCGATCCGAAGGTTGCACGCGGCATGGAGCCGCGCGCCGCATCGCCGCCGAAGCGATTGGAAACGATCCGCAAGCTCTCCGAGGCCGGCATCCCGGTGACGGTACTGGTCGCGCCGATCATCCCGGCGATCAACGAGCATGAGATCGAGCGCATCCTCGACGCGGCGAAGGCGGCGGGGGCACAGGAGGCGGGCTATGTCCTGCTACGGCTGCCGCTCGAAGTCCGCGACATCGTGCAGGAATGGCTGCTGACGCATCACCCGGACAAGCTCAGGCATGTGATGTCGCTGATCCGCTCGACGCGCGGCGGCAAGGATTACGATTCGCAATGGGGCCAGCGCATGGTCGGCTCCGGTCCCTATGCCTGGATGATCGGGCGGCGCTTCGAGATGGCGGCGGAGCGCATCGGCTTCAACACGACGCGCCGGCGTTTGCGGACCGATCTGTTCGTGAAGCCTGAGAAGGAGAAGGCGCAACTGAGCTTGTTTTGAAGGGTTGTTCGGCCCGCGTCGTCATGCGCGCCCCTATAGCGAGCATCGACGTCCTGACCAGCGCATCTCATGAAGGAAGACGTGGATGGTTGGGAGGCCGACCAGTCACGTCGAAGCGCCATCACTTGGGGCGGACAGAAGACAGCTCTGGCCGGGCGCCCCGCTCTGCTGCATAACCCCGTCATGCCCGCCGATTTCAACCGCGAGACATCCTCCATCGCCAACGGCCTGTGGCCGTTGGCCGGCATCGACGAAGTCGGGCGCGGGCCGCTGGCTGGGCCGGTGGTGGCGGCTGCGGTGATCCTCGATCCGGATCGGGTCCCCCATGGCCTCGACGATTCGAAGAAGCTGCCGGCTGCGATTCGCGAGGAGCTTTTCGGCGAGATCATGGAGCGGGCGCTCGCCGTCTCCGTCGCCAGCGTCACGGCGGTCGAGATCGACGCCATCAATATTCGCCAGGCTACGCTGCTGGCGATGCGCCGGGCCGTCGCCGGGCTGCCGCTTGCGCCGCTCCATATCCTGGTCGACGGCAACGACCCGCCGCAATTCGCCTGTTCCTGCGAGGCGATCATCCAGGGCGACGGGCAGATCGCCTCGATCGCGGCGGCCTCGATCATCGCCAAGGTGACGCGCGACCGGATGATGGCACGGTTGTGCAAGCGCTACCCGGCCTATGGCTTCTCCGGCCATGTCGGCTACGCGACGCCGCAGCACCGCAAGGCGATCGCCGCGCACGGTCCCTGCCCCGAGCACCGCTATTCCTTCGCGCCGGTGAAGGGCGTGTGGTTCCGGTAGGCAGTCGCCCGCGCCTGTTCGCACGTCGCTCCCCGGCGGGCAGGAAGCTTCGGCCCGACCTCGATGAACCCGGCGGTATTTCACTCCGTCATGCTCGCCTCGTGGCGAGCATCCACGTCTTGAGCACCGCCCTCGCTGAAGGAAGACGCAGATGGTCGGGGCAAGCCCGACCATGACGGGAAACGCGGCTCTCGGCCCTCATCGAACGTCCGCCAGCCTACCCTAACGGCAGGCTCAGACGTTAACCGGCGTTTACGAATTTCCCTTGATTGCCAATAGCCTAGGCAAAAATTGCAGCCCCAGAATGGGACGCATTTTTTTCAAAGCAGAAACCCGACCTTTACCCTGTCTGACCAATATCGCCCTCGTTGAAGTTGCGTAACGGTCTTGGCGTCATGGGTATTCTGCGTACCGGGACCGCCAGTGCTCCCGTCCGGATTCAGGTTTCGCGTACCGGACGGCCTGCACTGGGGGCTCGGATGAAGGCCAAGGGCCTTCCCGAACATATCGGCATCGCTCACGAGCTGCCGCTCGATCAAATTCTCGTCGGCGATTGCATCGCTGCGATGAACGCGCTGCCGCCGGCAAGCGTGGACCTGATCTTCGCCGATCCGCCCTATAACCTCCAGCTCGGCGGCGATCTGCGCCGGCCCGACGACAGCCTCGTCGATGCCGTCGACGATGACTGGGACAAGTTCGCCTCGTTCTCGGACTACGACCGCTTCACCCGCGACTGGCTGTCGGCCGCGCGGCGCATCCTGAAGCCGGACGGGGCGCTGTGGGTGATCGGCAGCTATCACAACATCTTCCGCGTCGGCGCGACGCTGCAGGATCTCGGCTTCTGGATGCTGAACGACATCGTCTGGCGCAAGGCCAATCCAATGCCGAATTTCCGCGGCCGGCGCTTCACCAACGCGCATGAGACGCTGATCTGGGCCGCCCGCGGCGAGAGCTCGAAATACACCTTCCATTACGAGGCGCTGAAGGGCGGCAATGACGACCTGCAGATGCGCTCGGACTGGTATCTGCCGCTCTGCACGGGCGACGAGCGCCTGAAGGACGAGAGCGGCGCCAAGGTTCACCCGACGCAGAAGCCGGAGGCGCTGCTCGCCCGCGTGCTGCTCTCGGCCTCGAATCCCGGCGACGTCATCCTCGACCCGTTCTTCGGCACCGGCACAACCGGCGCCGTCGCCAAGGCGCTCGGCCGCCGCTTCATCGGGCTCGAGCGTGATCCGGTCTATGCCAAGGCCGCGCGAGCGCGTATCGATGCAGTGACGCCGCTGGCGCCGGAAGCCTTCTCCACCGCGCCCTCGAAGCGCAGCGAGCCGCGCGTGCCGTTCCTCAGCCTGGTCGAAGCCGGGTTGGTGAAGGCGGGCGAGACCGTCCATGACGAGAAGCGCCGCTACAAGGCGACGGTGCGCGCCGACGGCACGCTGCTGCTCGGCCCGGCGGTCGGCTCGATCCACAAGGTCGGCGCGCTGGCGCAGGGCCTGCCGGCCTGCAACGGCTGGACCTTCTGGCATGTCGAGCGCGACGGAGGCCTCACGATCCTCGACGCGCTGCGCGGCGAGATCAGGGCGCAGATGGCGGCGGCGTAAGCGCCGCCAGCCCAGCCTCGACCACCTTCAGCATCAGGCTCGGCAGCGGCTCCTCGCCGAGCTGGGCCTGCGCCGTGAAGCGCATGCCGGCCGGCGCCGCGGTTCCAGCGGCGACGCGCCCGACAAGCACCGATAATTCCAGCGGAAAATGCGTGAAGACGTGCCGCACCGGCACGGGCAGGCGCTGCCAGCGCAAGGGCAATGGCGCGTCCTGCGCCGCACCCTCGAGTTCGTAATCGGGGCGCCATTCGCTGGTCGGCACCTCCGCCATGCCGCCGAGCAGACCCTTGGCCGGCCGTGTCCGCAGCAGGATCGCGCCGTCCTGCCGGGCGAGCACGAAGGCGGCGCCATAGCGGGTGACGCCGGCCTTCTTCGGCGCCTTGCGCGGAAAGCTCTCCTGCGTGCCGGCGATGCGGGCCTCGCACGGCTCGCGCCAGGGGCAGAGGCCGCAAGCGGGATTGCGTGGCGTGCAGATGGTGGCGCCGAGATCCATCAGCGCCTGGGCGAAATCGCCCGGCCGTTCCCGCGGCAGCAGCGCCAGCACGCGCTCGCGAATCAGCGGCCGGGCGCCGGGCAATTCGTCCTCGATCGCGAAGAGCCGGCTCATGACGCGCTCCACATTGCCGTCAACGGCCGCAGCCGGCCGGTCGAAGGCGATCGCGGCGACGGCGCCGGCGGTATAGGCGCCGATGCCCGGCAGGGCGCGCAAGCCATCCTCGGTATCGGGGAAGCGGCCGCGATGGCTCTCCATCACCGCCTTGGCGCAAGCGTGGAGATTGCGAGCCCGGGAATAATAGCCGAGCCCTGCCCAGGCCTGCATGACCTCCTCGGAGGGCGCCTCGGCAAGGGCTTTCACTGTCGGGAAACGCGCCATGAAGCGCTCGTAATAGGGCTTAACCGCCGTAACCGTGGTCTGCTGCAGCATGATCTCGGAGGCCCAGACCCGGTAGGGATCGGGCCGCTCGCCCGCGCCCGCACGCCAGGGCAGCGTGCGGCGATGGCGGTCGTACCAGGCGAGAAGATCGGTGGCGCGGGGCGGTGTCACGGGCCGGACAGCCCCGTTGCGACGCCCAGCGACAGCGCGGTCTGCGCTGAAATATGGTACATGCTGTTGAAAGCCGCTTTGGTAACGAGCGAAGCGGCACCGGGCACGCCCATCTCATAATAGATATTGACCATGCCGGATGTCGCGCCGCCGGAATAGCCGCGCCCGCCAACAGGTTGCGAGCTATTGCCCTCGTGAAAGCCGAGCCCGCGCCTGATCTTGCCCTCGCCGTCGCTGATGGCGCCCGCGTTCAGGTACAGCCGCCGCGAGCCGGCAACGAAGAGGCCCGTGCACGCGCTCTCGCAGCGCGCCCTGGCGGCGTCCACAGCCGTCGCATAGCCCTTCTCGCGAATCTGCCGCGCCATTTCTCGCGCCGGATCGATCCGCCCTCCCGGGCTATCGAGATAGACGACCCTGATCTGAGCGGCCTCAGGCCGGGCCAGGAACTCCCGCAACTTGAATTGGTCGCCATCCTTGATCGCGCCGCTAATCAGTGCCGCGGGCCCTTTTTGCGACACCTCTACGGCCGAAGCCTGCGCAAGGAGGACCATTGCCGCGCAAAGCCCGAGCAGCATTCCACGCATCTCGCCATCCCCGAACTAAGCCGCCGTAGCGATCACTGGCCTTGTAAGACAGGGCCATCGCGCCGACAATGCAGCCATGGCCGCAAAACCCCTCGCAGAGCTGATCGACGACTGCATCGCGCCAGCGCTTGCCGCGCAAGGCTTTGCGGGGCGTGCCATCGTCTCGCTCTGGCCGGAGATCGTCGGCGAGCGGCTGGCGGCGCGCTCGCGCCCGCTCAAGATCGACTGGCCGCGGCGAAGGCCGGCTCCGGGCGAGGCTTCCGAGCCGGCAACGATGGTGGTGCGGGTCGAGAGCGCCTTCGCGCTGGAGATGCAGCAGCTCGGGCCGATCCTGGTCGAGCGCGTCAATACCCATCTCGGCTGGCGCGCGGTCGGCAAGCTCGTGCTCAAGCAGGGGCCGGTCGCTCCACCCGTCACGCAGAAGCCGGTGCCCAAGCTGGACAGCGAAACGGCGGCGCGCGTCGAGGCCCAGGTCGCCGGGGTCGCGGACGAAGGTCTGCGCGAGGCACTGGCCCGGCTCGGGCGGGCGGTGGCTCTCCGCACGAAAACGCAAGGCGACGACACGGCTTCGTGAGCGGCGCGGCGCGCGGCACGATGCGCTCTTGCCACAATCGCGCTGGTCTCTATAGCTCCAAGCCACTTTGACCCTTCGAGGATTGCTTACGATGACGAACAGGCGACAGCTCCTGACCGGCGCAGCCGGCATCGCCGCTGCCGCGCTCGCCGGCGGCACCGCCGCGCGGGCCCAGACCAAGCTGCCCGATGCCGGCCCGCTGGGCGATGTGTGGCTCGGCTCCGCCGACGCCAAGGTCACCATCGTCGAATATGCCTCGATGACCTGCTCGCATTGCGCGCATTTCCATGAGACGACTTGGCCGGAGCTGAAGACGAAGTACATCGACACCGGCAAGGTGCGCTTCACGCTGCGCGAGTTCCCGCTCGATCCGCTGGCGACGGCCGGCTTCATGCTTGCCCGCTGCAACGGCAACGACAAGTTCTACCCGATGACGGACCTGCTCTTCGCGCAGCAGCGCAACTGGGCCTTCACCGACAAGCCGGTCGATGCGCTCTCGTCGCTGGTGAAACAGGCCGGTTTCACACAGGAATCCTTCGAAGCCTGCTTGAAACGCCAGGATATCTATGACGCCGTCACGGTGGTGAAGGATGGCGGGGCCAAGGCTGGCGTGGATTCGACGCCGACCTTTTTCATCAATGGGCAGAAGCGTTCCGGTGCGCTCTCGATCGCCGAGTTCGACAAGATCCTGGAGCCGCTCCTCGGCAATTGAGGAGCGCGCTTTTCTTCGCTCGGGCTCTTGGCGCAAGCCATTCACTTCAGCCCTCATCCTGAGGAGCCGCGCAGTGGCATCTCGATGGATGGTTCCAGCGCGCTCTGGAGCATCCTTCGAGACTCGGCCAAGCCGGCTGCTCCTCAGGATGAGGGCTGAGGTATTTCAAGCCGGCGCGGTGGCTCCATGCATCTGACGCGCCTCAAGCTCGCCGGTTTCAAGACCTTCGTCGAGCCGACCGAATTCGCGATCGAGCCGGGGCTGACCGGCGTCGTCGGCCCCAATGGCTGCGGCAAGTCCAATCTCGTCGAAGCGCTGCGTTGGGTGATGGGCGAAAGCTCGTTCAAGAACATGCGCGGCTCGGGGATGGACGACGTCATCTTCGGCGGCTCGAACGAGCGCCCGGCCCGCAACATGGCCGAGGTCTCGCTCACCCTCGACAATAGCGACCGGAAGGCGCCAGCCGCCTTCAACGAAACCGATGTGCTGGAGGTCACGCGCCGGATCGAGCGCGAGGAAGGCTCGACCTACCGCATCAACGGCAAGGAGGTGCGGGCCAAGGACGTGCAGCTTCTCTTCGCCGATGCTGCGACCGGCGCGCGCTCACCGGCCCTCGTCCGGCAGGGGCAGATCAGCGAGATCATCTCGGCCAAGCCGCAATCGCGCCGGCGCATCCTCGAGGACGCCGCCGGCATCGCCGGCCTGCACAGCCGCCGCCACGAGGCGGAACTGCGCCTGCGGGGGGCCGAAGACAACCTGACCCGGCTGGAGGACGTGCTCGGCGAGATCGACGGGCAGATCGACGCCTTGCAGCGCCAGGCGCGGCAGGCCGGGCGGTATCGCAGCCTCGCATCCGATATCCGCCGGGCCGAGGCGACGCTTGCCGTCATCGCCCTGCACGACGCCCGCGCCCAGGAGGCGCAGGCTGCGCATGTCCTCGAAGAGGCCGTGCGCGGCGTCGCCGACCAGACCGGGCTCCAGGCCGAGGCCGCCAAAAGGCAGGCCATCGCCGCCCATGAATTGCCGGCACTGCGCGAGGGCGAGGCGACCGCGGCAGCCGCCCTGGTGCGCCTGAAGCGCGGGCTGGACGAGCTCGAAGCCGAGAACAGGCGTGCCCGCCAGCGCGCCGAAGAGCTCGGCAAGCGCCTCGCCGAATTGCAGGCCGATCTGTCGCGGCAGGAGAGCATCGGGCGGGATGCGTCCGAAAGCCTTGCCCGGCTCGCGGACGAAGACGCCGCGCTCGCCATCGAAGGCGATGGGGCCGGATCGAGCACTGAGGCCGCCGCGGCGGCGCAACGCGGGGCGGAGACCGCGCTCGCTGCCGCGGAAGCCGAGCAGGTCGCCGCGCAGAGCGCCTTGTCCGATCTCGCCGCGCGACGGGGCGCTCTGGAACGTTCGCTGCGCGAGGCGCGCGAGCGGCAGGACCGCGCCGGGGCCGAACGCGACAAGCTGCGCCGCGAACTCGAAACCCTCGATGCCTCCGATGCGAAGACGCTGCTCGACAAGCTGCGCGAAGCACTGATCGCCGCCGAGAAGGCGCTGAAGACGGCCGATGCGGATGTCGTCAAAACGCGCAATGCCGTCGCAGCGGCGCGCGAGCGTGAGACCGCGCAGCGCGGGCCGCTCGCCGAGGCCGACCGCCGGGCGCAACACCTCGACACCGAGATCGGCACGCTGCGCAAGTTGCTGGCGCCGGCGGCTGGCGACCGCTGGCCGGCGGTCCTCGAAGCCGTCAGCGTCGCCAAGGGCTACGAAATCGCGCTCGGCGCCGCACTTGGCGACGATCTCGACGCTTCGACCGAGGCGACCGCCCCCGCCCATTGGGACGATACCGGCGAAGGCCAGGATGATCCCGCCCTGCCAGCAGGCGCGCAACCGCTGCTCGCCCATGTCGCCGCGCCCACGGCGCTGCGGCGGCGGCTGGCGCAGATCGGCGTCGTCACGCCCGATCAGGGGCAGGCCCTGCGGCACGCCTTGAGACAAGGCCAAATACTCGTATCGAAGGCGGGCGATCTCTGGCGCTGGGACGGCTTTACCAGCGCGGCCGACGCCCCTTCGCCCGCGGCACGACGGCTCTCGGAGAAAAACCGCCTCGCCGACCTCGAACGCGAGGCGAAAGTGGCGCGAGACGCCGCGGAAACCGCGCGCCGGTCGCTGGAGGCCGTCAGTGCCGAGGCGCGGCAGGCGGCCCAGGCCGAAAGCGCGGCGATCGAAACGGCACGGCAGGCGCGGCGCGGCGTCGATCAGACCCGCGAGCAACTGGCGGCTGCCGAGCGGAAGGCGGCCGAGACGCTGGTCAAGCGCTCGACGCTGGCCGAAGCGACCAAGCGGCTCGGCCAGGCCGTGTCCGAAGCCGCGCAGCAAGTCGCCGCTCAGGAGACGGGGCTTTCCGCCCTGCCCGCCTCCGCCGAACTGGAAAACGCCCTCCTCAAGGCTCGCGTGCTGCTGGGCGAAGCCCGCGCCGCCGCTTCCGACGCGCGCGCCCGTGTCCAGACGCTGGCCCGCGAGGCGGAGTTGCGGAGCCGCCGCCGCGAGGCCATCGCAGCCGACATTCGCGCCTGGAAACAGCGCACCACCGCGAGCCTCCAAAGCGCCGAGGAGACGCGGCGGCGAATCGACGCCGCCGGCGCCGAGCAGAAGGCGCTTCTCGAAGCACCCGACACCTTCCTCGCCGAGCGACGGCGCCTCGTCGCCGAGATCGAGCAGGCCGAAGCCGCGCGCCGTGAAGCCGCCGACAGATTGGCCGCCGGCGAGACGACCCTGGCGGAGGCGGACCGGCAGGCGCGCATCGCGCTGGAAGGCCTGTCGGGGGCTCGCGAGCGCCGCGCTTCGGCCGAGGCGCGGCTCGATGCCGCCCGCCAGCGCCTCAGCGACATCATCCGGCAGATCGAGGACGGTCTCGAGACCGGGCTCGACGGCCTGCAGGCGATCGCCGGAATCAAGGCCGGAGACGCATTGCCGGAGCCGGAAGCGATCGAGCGGCGCCTCGCCAATCTCAAGAGCGAGCGCGAGCGGCTCGGCGCCGTCAATCTGCGCGCCGAGGACGAACTGACCGAGGTGAAGGCCAAGCGCGAAGGTCTTTCGGGCGAGCGCGACGACCTGACCGAGGCGATCCGGCGCTTGCGGCAGGCGATCGGCGCGCTCAACCGCGAGGGGCGCGAGCGGCTGATCGCCGCATTCGATGTCGTCAACGGCCATTTCCAGCGGCTGTTCGGCGTGCTCTTCGGCGGCGGCGAAGCCGAGCTTCGACTGGTGGATTCGGAAGATCCGCTCGATGCGGGGCTGGAGATCTTCGCCCGCCCGCCCGGCAAGAAGCCGCAGGTGATGACGCTGCTCTCCGGCGGCGAGCAGGCGCTGACGGCGACCGCGCTGATCTTCGCGGTGTTCCTGACCAATCCCTCGCCGATCTGCGTGCTCGACGAGGTCGACGCGCCGCTCGACGACGCCAATGTCGAGCGCTACTGCGACCTGCTCGTCGACATGGCCCGAAACACCGAAACCCGCTTCATCCTGATCACCCACAACCCGATCACCATGGCGCGGATGGAGAGACTCTTCGGGGTGACCATGGCCGAGCGGGGCGTCAGCCAGATGGTCTCGGTCGACCTGGCGACGGCGGAACGCATCCGCGAGGCGGGATAAGCGGGCGCCGACCAGCCCGATCATCCCCAGAAACGGGCTGTAGAGTGGCCGCACCCCGCTGAAAAAATGCCACATTCGGTCCCGCAATGCGGCAAGATTGTCGCACTTTGCCAGAATTTATAATTATTACAACGAGTTAGACATTATCCGCCTGCCTTGACAGCGCGGGGGGCTGCCAATAAAGGAGGCCGTGCTGACGACGGCTCGATGCGCGGGTTTGGTCGTGGTTATAGTGGTTTTTCGCCGGATCGCGGCGTAAACGCGATCAAGACGGAGGCCCAAGACCATGTCCGAACCCGACCCAAACGCCTCAGACTCGGAGTTGCGCGCAAGACTGGGCTCCCTGAAGTCCGCGATCAAGCGGGCGGAAGAGAGCGAAAAGCCGGGCGCGAGCCCGGTTGGAGAGGACAAGGCCCTTGCGGGCGCGATGTCCTCAGGCTTTCGCGCCGCGACGGATCTCGCAGGTGGCATCATCGCAGGCGCCCTAATCGGGTACCTCGGCGACCGGTGGCTGGGAACGTCCCCGTTCCTGCTGATCGCCTTCCTGGTGATCGGTGCCATCGCGGGCTTCAGATCCGTCTATCGGCTCGGTTCGCGTCCGACCTCCGGGTCGAAGAGCGGCCCGAAGGCGAATTGATCGAAAGGCGGCTTCATCGGCCGCGCGACGAGGAACGAGACAATGGCGGCCGGCGGCGGAATCGATCCGATCCACCAATTCCACATCGCTCCCATCGTGGAGCTGAAGCCGTTCGGCATCGACCTTTCCTTCACCAACACCTCGCTGTGGATGGTGATCGTGCTCGCCGTCGTCTCCGCGATCATGATCTATGGCTCGAGCCAGCGTTCGGTCGTTCCCGGCCGCCTGCAGTCGCTCGCCGAGATGGCCTATGAGTTCGTCGCCGCAACGATGACGGGCGTGATGGGCAAGGAAGGCCTGAAGTTCTTCCCGTTCGTGTTCTCGCTGTTCATGTTCGTGCTGGCCTCGAACCTGCTCGGCCTGCTGCCCGGCTCCTTCACCGTGACCAGCCAGATCATCGTCACCGCCGCGCTCGCGCTGCTCGTGATCAGCATCGTCGTGATCTACGGCATCGTGAAGCACGGCACCCATTTCTTCGGCCTGTTCGTGCCGTCGGGCGTGCCCGGCTGGCTCCTGCCCTTCATGGTGCTGATCGAGGCCGTCTCCTTCCTGTCGCGCCCGGTTTCGCTCAGCTTGCGCCTGTTCGGCAACATGCTGGCCGGCCATATCGCGCTCAAGGTCTTCGGCGGCTTCGTCGTCGTTCTGCTCGGCTCGGGCGCCGTGTTCAACTACGCCATCGCGCCGCTGCCGCTGCTGCTGGCTGTCGCGCTGACCGCGCTCGAAGTCCTCGTCGCCGTTCTGCAGGCCTATGTCTTCGCGATCCTGACCTGCGTCTATCTCAACGACGCGCTGCACCCCGGCCACTGAGGCCAGGGCAGCGCTCGCGAGAGTTCATCCCACCCCGTCAAAAAGTTCCACACTGGAGATAAGACCATGGATCCTGTTGCAGCCAAGTTCATCGGCGCCGGCCTCGCCTCGCTCGGCATGGGCCTCGCCGCCATCGGCGTCGGCACCATCTTCGGCAACTTCCTCTCGGGCGCGCTCCGCAATCCGTCGGCCGCCGACGGCCAGTTCCCCCGCGCGTTCATCGGCGCGGCGCTCGCCGAAGGTCTGGGCATCTTCGCGTTCGTCGTCGCGCTCGTCCTGCTCTTCGTGGTCTGACGCTTTCGTCGACCGCTTTCTCGTCGCGCGTTCAGGCCACTCCGGCCGGCGCGCGACGGTTTCCTGTCTTAAGCGCTGAAAGGCACGCTATGCCGGTTCGATCTTCAGGGTTCGCGCGACAAGGATGGCTTCTGGCTGTCGGCTCGTTCGCCACTCTGGTGGCGGGAGCGGCGCAGGCTGCCGAGCAGAAGCACGGCCTGAGCGGCGAGAAGGCTTCCTTCCCGCCCTTCGACCCCGCCCATTTCGCCAGCAACCTGTTCTGGCTCGCGATCACCTTCGCGGCTCTCTACTGGCTGATGTCCAAGGTCGCGCTGCCGCGCCTGGGCTCGATCATGGAAGAGCGCGCCGAGACGATCGGCCGGGATCTCGACCAGGCCACCGAGATGCAGGCCAAGGCCGAGGACATGGCCCAGGCCTATGAGAAGGCCCTGGCCGAGGCCCGCAAGAACGCCCAGGGCATTGCCCAGGCGGCGCGCGAGACCGGCGCCAAGGCCAGCGACGCCCAGCGTCACGCCACCGAGGCGGAACTTGCCGCCAAGATGGCGCAGGCCGAGGCGACCATCGCCACGACCAAGACCAAGGCGATGGGCAATGTGCGCGATCTCGGCAGCGATATCGCCGCCGCCATCGTCACCAAGTTGACCGGTCAGGCTCCCAGCGCCAGCGAGGCGTCGGCGGCTGTCGACCAGGCCCTGACGCGCGGCTGAGGAGAGTTCAGATGGATACTTTCTGGGTCGGCGTCGCGCTCGTCATCTTCCTTGCCATCCTCGTCAAGTTCGGCGTGCCGGGCGCGATCGTGAAGGCGCTCGACTCGCGCGGCGAGAAGGTCGCGCAGGAGCTGGCGGAAGCCCGCCGCCTGCGTCAGGAGGCCGAGAAGCTGCTCGCCGAGTACGACGCCAAGCGCAAGGCCGCCGAGGCCGAGGCCGCCGAGATCGTCTCCTCCGCCAATGACGAGGCCAAGCGCCTCGCGGCGGAAGCCGAGGCCAAGCTCGCCGACTTCGTCGCCCGCCGCACCAAGGCGGCCGAGGAGAAGATCGCCCAGGCCGAGAGCCAGGCCGAGGCCGAGGTTCGCGCCGCGGCTGCGGAGGCCGCCACCAAGGCCGCCGAGACGATCCTGCGCGGCCAGATGGCCGGCAAGGCCGGCGAAGCCGCCTTCACCTCCGGGCTGAGCGAGATCAAGGCCAAGCTCAACTGAGCCTGCAGCCGATCGTCACGAAGCTTGACGCCGCGCCCGCAAGGACGCGGCGTTTTTCTTTGCTCCTCTCCCGCCAAAGTCGGGGTGCAGGGTGAGATCGTTCTGCTCATCCACAGCCGCTGATTTCCGGCGCAACCGCCGTGTCATCCTGGACAAGCCGCGTAGCAGCGCCGATCCGGGATCCATCGGAGGGCTCCGGATCTCCACGATGGATCCCGGGTCGAGCCCGGGATGACGGCGTGTTTCCGCGAGCAGCCGACACGCGCGCGTTGTACAGTTGGTCGCCGAGGAGTTCGGGATGATCGGTTCTCTTATTCGCGCTCTTGTCGTCACTCTTTTCTCGCTCGCTGCGGCAGCAGGCTCCGCGAGCGCTTTCGAGAAAGTGGCCTTTCCATCGCGCGATTCGGTTGGTCTCGTCGGCTGGCTGGCCCGCCCGGCAGGCGCAGGCCCCTTCCCGGTCGTCATCGGGCTGCATGGCTGCGCCGGGCTCTACACGCGCTCGGGGGCGGTTGGCGCCCGTGAGAGCGACTGGTCGGTGCGCCTGACCGCGGCAGGCTATGCCGTGCTCCTCGTCGACAGCTTCGGGTCACGCGGCATCAAGGCGCTGTGCAACGAACGCGAGCGCTCGCTAACCCCGGCCGGTCGCGCGCGAGACGCCTTCGCCGCCATAGACTGGCTGGATAAGCAGAGCTTTGCCACCAAGCAGCGCATCGCCTTGATCGGCTGGTCGAATGGCGGCTCGACGGCGCTGCGCGTCGCGGGCGCGCCCGAGGCCAAGCGCCTGCGCCATGTCATCGCCTTCTATCCCGGCTGCCGCGTCATCCTGAAGCGCGGCTGGCAGGCACAGACCGACACCGCGATCTTCCAGGGGCTGGCGGACGACTGGACCCCGGCCGCGCCCTGCGAGGAACTGGCGCGCAGCGGCGGGGCGCGCTTCGTCGGCTTCCCCGGCGCCTATCACGATTTCGACCATCCGAGCCTGCCTCTGCGCGAGCGCAAGGCGGCCTATTCCCAGCGGCCCGACGGCATGGTCACGATCGGCACCGATCCGAAGGCGCGCACTGATGCGATCGACGCGGTGATGGCGATTCTGAAGAGGCCTTAGGCTGCGGGACGGATCGCGCGATCGCTCCTGGGCGCAACCACCCTTGTCATTCCGGGGCTTCGCATAGCGAAGAACCCGGAACCCACGACCGGGCGAGCCGCCTTCAACGCGCCGTGGCATGTCCTGTCTCTTATACACATCTGACGCTGCCGACGATTAACCTTCGGTGTAGATCTCGGTGGTCGCCGGAGCATTAAAGGGGGGGGGGGGGGGGGGGGGGGGGGGGGGGGGGGGGGGGGGGGGGGGGGGGGGGGGGGGGGGGGGGGGGGGGGGGGGGGGGGGGGGGGGGGGGGGGGGGGGGGGGGGGGGGGGGGGG
>NZ_JAELTI010000028.1 GCF_016428755.1 Allobosea sp. ASV33 | reverse complement strand
CCCCCCCCCCCCCCCCCCCCCCCCCCCCCCCCCCCCCCCCCCCCCCCCCCCCCCCCCCCCCCCCCCCCCCCCCCCCCCCCCCCCCCCCCCCCCCCCCCCCCCCCCCCCCCCCCCCCCCCCCCTCTTAAGATGTGTATAAGAGACAGGCCGCCTTCAGTGCCGGCCGCGCCGCGTGCCGCCGCTCCGGCCGCTCCGGCTCCGGCGCCCCGCGCGGCCGCCGCCCCCGCTCCTGCGCGCGATCCGATCGCCGATCTCATCAATGGCGGCGACCTGCGTCCGCCGGCCGATGTCAGGTCCGCCGGACGCGCCGCGGCGGCGCCGCGCACCTGATACGCGGCGCCTGATATGGCGCGCCTGACCAGCGATTTCTGGGTTTCGGCCTATCTCCGGCAGGCGGGGCTCGATGGCCTCGTCGCCGTGCTGCGCCGCCGCGGCGCGCGCGAGGCGGGCGCCATCTTCGTCAAGCTCGACCGGTTGGACGGTACTGCGGCGCTTTACGGCCCGGCGCCCCAGGCGCTGGCCGAGGATGACGGCGAGCGCCGCTTCCAGCTCCTGCTCGATGCCGATCCCCTCGCGATAGAGGACCGCGTCGCGCGTGAACTGCGCTTCGACGGCGACCTCTGGCTCGTCGAGATCGAGAACCGGGCCGGAGATACGCGGCTTCAGCTCGTCGAGAGCTGACGCTGCCGATGGAAGCGGCTCAGCCGCGTTCGCGCTTTGCTCCGATCTTGCCGAGGACTTCCGACATGGCAGGCTGCGCCTCCGGCCGGGCATGGCCGGCGCGGGCCGGCGTTCCGCTCGGGTCCATCGCCGGCTGATGCTGGCCCCGCCGGTGCGGCGCCGCCGCCGTGGTGCCGGCGATATGCATCGCCAGGCGGAAGGCGATGGCAGGCTTCACAGAGCGCATCAACGCGACCAGTGCGAAGATGCGCTCGACCGAGTGGGCGGCATCGTCGCCGAGGCGGATCAGGAAACGGGTCGCTTCCTCGACGGTGGTGCCGCTTGCGGTCAGCGCCAATGCCGCGAGATCCCGTGACGCATCGGCCGCCATGGCCCCCGCGAGCGGCGCGCCGCCGCCGAGATGCTCGGCGATGGCGGAAAAGGCGGCGTCGCGATCCTCGGCGGCGAGATCGAGCCAGTCCGCGAAGACCGGGCCGGACAGGGCCGGACGCCGCTCGCTGGGATGCAACGCCTCGCGGGCCATCAGCGATTCGATGATCGCGAGGCGCCGTTCGGCGCCGGCATGCAGGAAAAGCGGTGCGAGCTCGATATTGGACAGGTCGGGTCGCGCCAGGAGGCCCGGCCGATAGGCCGGCTCGATCCGCGCCCGCGTGATCAGGCTGTCGACGGCTGCGCGCGGCATCGGCGCGCTGTGATTGGCGATCAGGGCGAGGTCCAATTCGCGATTCCCGGCCGCGACCAGCATGATCACGGCCTGGGCGTTAAGGTCGGAACGGACGGCAATCGCTGCGCGCATCGCTTCGTCCCCGGATTCGACCAGGCCTTCGAGTTCGGCCTCCTGAACGGGCATGCCGTGGCGCAGCAGCTCCGCCAGCACCGCGCCCCCCTTCGCGGCGAGCCCGGCCATGACCGGTCCCGGCGTGTGCGGCCAGCCGGCGAGCTTGCGCGCCAGGATGAGCGCCGTCGCCTCGTCGATGCCCGGCAGCAGAGCCTCGGCCATCTCGCCGAAGGCGGCGAGGTCGCCCGGCGACGGTTGCGGCGTGGAGAGCAGCAAATCCGCCTTCACCCGCAGCGAGATCGAGCTGAGGTCGAGCCCGCCCTCACGCGCCAGGCGGGCGAGATCGGCAAGTTCCTCGGAAACGGATGCGGGCATGGCAGGCTCGGGAAGGGAAACCGACGGAAGGGCAGCATTAATCCCCGACTGTTAAGGCCGCGTTAACCATGTCCGGGCCTGATGGGCTTGCGGGACTTTGCGATCGGTGCTGCCCGCACCTCGCCGATTCTCGCGTTGCAACTCTGGCGCTGGATAAGGAGGCGCATCATGGCCGTCGTCATCCCCTTTGCGCCGCAGCGGCGCCCCCGTCAGGCTTTCGCCTGCTCCCTTCCGCCGCGGACGGCGGAGATCCTGTTCTTCACGGGCGTGCGTTACGAGCGCGCGCCCGAGGCGCGGCCGGCGGCCGCGAAGACACCCGCCTCCGGTCGGGCCCGCAAGGTCGCAGTTCGCAAGAGCGCGCGCAGGCAGCCTGCGTGACAAGAGCGCTGGCCAAGCTGCTGCTCGCCATGCTGGCGGCTGCCTCCGTTTCGGCCTGCACGGCGACCACGGGCGATCTCGGCCGGCCGCGCCCGACGATCTGGTCGCAATTGGTTGCGCCCGAAGCTGGCTTCTGGTCCGCGACCTTCCGCGACGAGCAGGCCTCCTATTTCCGCCTGACCGATGACGAGGAGCAGATGCGCGACCGCGCCTGGCGCTTCGTCATGCCGTCGAGCCCGAACAGCGTCTTCCAGGGAGAGGTCTCCAATCTCGCCCATACGCGCATCCTGCCGGTCGCGGCCCAGTCGACGGACGTGTCAGACTATTTCCGCGGGTTGACCTCGATCTCCTTCGCCTCGCAGGCCTCGCGCTACAACCGGCTGGCGGAAGATGCCAATGCCGATCGCCTGCTGATCGGCCCCTTCCGCGCCAATGCGGGGCGCGTCGTGAACATGGACCGGGTTCGCATGCGGACCGTCGAAGGCTCCCCCGATGTGCCCGTCGACAAGCAGGCTCCGGCCTATGCTCGCGTGGTCGAGAACGAGGGGCTGGTCTTCTGGGTCTGCGAACGTGTCGATTTCCGCATCCGCAGCTACCGCTACGCCCTGGCCAATCTCGTCGTCGAGATGCCCTCCCGCGAGGCGGTGAAGGCCGAGCGCGCGATCATGGCGCTGGAGATGGAGGCGCGGCCCCTCTGCCAGATGCAGCTCAACGGCGCCTTCGGCGAAGACGGCAAGCGCCCGGTCGTCTACAAGGGCTAGGGTCTCTTGGCTTTCCGCGGAAACGCGCCGTTATCCCATGCTTGATCCGGGATCCATCGAAAGGCGGCGCACGCTACGATGGATCCCGGATCGCCGCTGCGTTGCGTCCGGGATGACGTGCTCCTGAAAATTATTTGGAGCCTTGTTCAGTTCGCCGCTCCGCAGGCGACGCCCGTGGCCAGCGCTTCCGCATCGGCCCGGTCGGAGGGCAGGCGCATCAGGACGCGCGCCACGATCAGCCCTTGCTCGGCATCGGACACGACGCGCAATTCCCGGCTGGTCTCGCCTTCGTCGTCGGCGGCGATGCGCTCGTCGCGCTGGGCCTCGGTCATCACCAGGAATTCGAGCGTGCCGCGGATCGCAGCGCGATCGGTGATGGCATAGAGCACGCCGCCGCCTTGCCGGTGCAGCGTCAGGCCGAGCGGCAGCGTGCCGGTGCGGGCGACGATCCGGATCGGGCCCGCCGAAAGATCGTAGCTGCAGATGGCGGTGACGACATTGGGATCGGCCTCGCGCAGGGCCGGCAGGCCCCCGGCATTGCCCGGCAGGGGGATAGGCTCGGCATGGCCTTCGGTGCCGAGCGCGCGATAGGCATGGGCGGCATCGTGCCGGGAGAGGGCGGGTATCGCCAGGACCGTGACGATATGCACGATCGCCGCGAGGATCAGGCCGGCGAGCGTCGTCATCGCGAAGCGCGCGAGGCCGGCGCGCAGGCGTGGCCGCCAGCCGGCGAAGGCCGAAGGGTGCCGCTGCGGCGGATCGTGGCTCACGGCGCTCATCGGCAATCGACGCGCGTGATGCGCGGCAGGTTGGTGGCGCGTGTCTCGCCGGTCTGGCTCGAGATCGGTGTATCATAGAGCCGCAGGCGGATCTGGAAGCGCCCGCTCGCCGGCAGCGGCAGCCAGTTGCCGGCCTCAGGCGTGGCTGCGGCGATGATGGCGAGCCCGCCATCCTCGGGGCGGACGATTTCCGAATCGGTGAAGCTGGTGCGCTCCAGCGGCAGGCTGAACGGCAGGCCGTCGCTATCGGTGACGCCGATGGTCCAGCCGCGCGTCGTCGGCGTCGTTCCGGAAAGTTTGTAGCGGCAACGCCCGTCCAGTGGCTGCCCTGCATCGTCCCGATCCGCGATCAGTTCGAGCCCTTCGCCGGAGCCGAGCGGCAGATGGACGCCGCGGGCGAGATAGGCCCGCATATAGGGATCGACATCGCGGCTGCCGCTGCCCGGCCAAGCCGTCCAGGCGCCGACCTCGACCCGGCCGATCGCCGGGCGTCCGGCCACTGCCCAATGCGCGGTGCCCAGTCCGAGGCCGCCGCCGAGGGCGAGGATATAGGCGAGGTCGAGAATCCGCACGCTGTCCTTCCGCCTGGGCGTTCGCAGGGCGAGTTGACCCGCCGCGCCGATGGTCGTCAACAACGGCTTGTGGGCGTCAGCGCACTCTGGGCTCGCTGCCGGTGATGTCTCGGGCGCCGACCTGCATCGGGCGGCTGGCGACACGCCGCGGCTCGACGGCCTTGAACATCGTGCTGACCGCCGAGAGCACCTCGAAGGACTGGCGCGGCATATGGCCGGCCGCGGCGCCGAGCGGCGCCGCGGCGCTGCCGGCCTTGGCGACCGCCACACCCTTCGGGTCGGCCGTGGGTACGCCGGGGATCGGCTTCAGCTCAAGCCCCTGATGGGCGAACTGCATGATCTCCTTCCACGTCATCGCGGGAAGCGAGCCGCCGGTCATGTTCGCGGTCTCGGCGGAGTTGTCGTTGCCGAACCAGACGGCGCCGACGAGATTGCCGGAATAGCCGACATACCAGGCATCCTTGTAGCCATTGGTCGTGCCGGTCTTGCCGGCGGTTATGACGCCATCGAGCGCGGCGCGCCGGCCGGTGCCCTCGATCGGCACCTTGGAGAGCATGAAGTTCATGTCCTGCGCCACCTGCGGGCTCAGCACCTGCTTGGGCTCAGGCTCGTCGCGGTCGTGGCGATAGATCACCTCGCCCTGCGAATTGGCGATCTCGATCGCCGCATAGGGCTTGGCCCGGCGCCCGCCATTGGCGAGGACGGAATAGCCGGCGGCCATGTCGATGACGGTGACCTCGCCCGCGCCGATCGGGAGCGAAACCGTATCGGTCAGCGGTGTGGTCAGGCCCATGGCATGAGCCATCTCGACGATTTTCTTGCGCCCGATCGCGGCGGCCCGCGCTTCATGCGTCTCGCCGGTCGCCTTGCCGATCGCGATCGACATCTGCACGGGGATCGAATTGATCGACTTCGCCAGCGCGACGGTGAGCGGCATCGAACCGGCAAAAGAGCCGCCATAGTTCTTCGGGCACCAGTTGCCGATGCAGACCGGGCGGTCTGTGACGATGGTATTCGGCTTGTAGAGCCCGGCCGAGAGCGCTGTCGCATAGACGAAGGGTTTGAACGAGGAGCCCGGCTGACGCTGGCCTGCGGTCGCCCGGTTGAACTGGCTTGCGCCATAATCCCGCCCGCCGACGATGGCGCGTACCGCCCCGTCCGGATCCATGATGACGGTCGCCGCCTGCTTCACCCGATAGGCTGGCCCGTGCTGACGCAGGATCGACTCGATCGCCTCGTCGGCGCGTTCCTGGATCGCGATGTCGTGCGGTGTCTTCACCGTCAGCACGCGATCGGCGCCGAGCTTGCCCTCGGCCGCGAGCTCCTTCACCGCGTCGAAGGCCCAGTCGAGATAGTAGTCGGGGCTGGAATCGCGCTTGCGGTCGACCGGCGTCGCCGGGTTGCGCTTGGCGCTGTCGACCTGGCCCGCCGTCATGAAGCCGGCATCGACCATGGCGTTGAGCACGTCGTTGGCCCGTGCGCGAGCCGCCGGCAGGTTGACATGCGGCGCGTATTTCGTCGGCGCCTTGAACAGGCCGGCGAGCATCGCGGCTTCAGCCAGCGAGACGTCCCGCACCGACTTGCCAAAATAATATTCCGCCGCGGCCGCCGCGCCGAAGGTGCCGCCGCCCATATAGGCGCGGTCGAGATAGAGCTTGAGGATCTCGTTCTTGGTCAGCCGCGTCTCCAGCCAGAGGGCGAGGAAGGCTTCCTTGATCTTGCGGTCGAGCGAGCGCTCGTTGTTGAGGAACAGGTTCTTGGCGAGCTGCTGGGTCAGCGACGAGCCGCCCTGGACGACGCCGGAGGCGCGGGCATTGACGGTCACGGCCCGGAACGTGCCGATCAGGTCGATGCCGAAATGGTCGTAGAAGCGCCGGTCCTCGGTGGCGAGAACCGCCTTGAGCAGATGGTCCGGCATCTCCTCCAGCTTCAGCGAATCGTCGTGCCGGGCACCGCGATGGCCGATCGGCGCGCCGTAGCGATCGAGGAAGGTGACGGCCAGGACCTGGCTCTTCAGCGCCTCCTCGTTGCCGATCCGGAACGCGGGCAGGGCCAGCATCAGCAGGAAGAGCGCGACGACGATGCCGATATTCAGGCCTTCGCTGGCGAACTCGGCGGCGATGCGCTTGCCGCCGCTGACGGTCAGGCGGTCGGCGGCGCTGCGGATGCGTTCATGGATCTCGCCGGCCCGGCGCCCGGCGCCCCACAGGCCGGCATCGAGCCATGAGTCTGCGGCGAGCGCGAAGCGCTTCAGCCGCGTCCTCCAGCCAGCCTTCCTGAACTCCATGGCCGTTCCAGGCTTCCGATGGCCCCCCTGCACAAGTCCTGCCGTGTGGTTGTCCACTTGGCAACAGCAGAGCGCCCGGGAAGAACAAATGGGGATGTCCTGCATCCGAATAAGAGGCGGGACGGTAAATTTCTTGGGTAGCGGCGAGGCATCTGCGGGCGGGAATGGCCTTCCATCTTGCCGCCGGCGGGCGCATAAGCCTGCCATGACGCAAACCCCGCCCAAAGAGCAGCCTTTCTGGCTGACGACGCCGCTAGAGGCGATGTCGAGCGAGCAATGGGAATCGCTCTGCGACGGTTGCGGCCGCTGCTGTCTGGTCAAGCTCGAGGACGAGGATACCGGGCGCATCTTCGCGACCGATGTCGGCTGCCGCCTGTTCGAGGCCGGCACCTGCCGTTGCCGCGATTATCCGAACCGCTCGCAGAAGGTGCCCGATTGCGTGACCCTGACGCCCGAGGAGGTGCGCACGCTGCCCTGGCTGCCGCCGACCTGCGGCTATCGCCTCGTCGCCGAGGGCAAGGACCTGCCCTGGTGGCATCCGCTGGTCTCCGGCGATCCCGAGACGGTGGTTGCCGCCGGTATCTCCGTGCGCGGCCGCGTCTTCGCCAACGAGGATGAGATGCCCGAGGAGGAGGTCGCCGAGCGCATCGTCAACTGGCCGCTGCGCTGGCCGCGCGCCGCGCGCGGGAAGGGGGCCTGACGCAACCGGCCGTGCTATTGCGCTGCATCAGCCGATGCTGCACACGCTCATTGATTGTTCATGTCGGTTTGGGCATGAGCGCCTCATCCCCGCTGCCGGTGACCATAGGTCATTGGCGGCACACACACGAAACTTTCAGGCCGGCGCGGCGTTTGCCTCGTCCGGTTGAACAGAAGAGGCTATGTGATGGCAGGTGGGAAGTGGGTCTACACCTTCGGCGACGGCAAGGCCGAGGGTGAGGCGGGAATGAAGAACCTGCTCGGCGGCAAGGGCGCGAACCTCGCCGAGATGAGCAATCTGGGCCTGCCCGTTCCACCCGGCTTCACCATCACCACCGAGGTCTGCACGGCCTATTACGACAACGGCAAGAGCTTCCCGCCCGAGCTCGACGGGCAGGTCAAGGCCGCGCTGGCCGGCATGGGCAAACTTACCGGCAAGACCTTCGGCGACCCGGCCAATCCGCTGCTCGTTTCGGTTCGCTCTGGTGCGCGGGCGTCGATGCCAGGCATGATGGACACCGTCCTCAATCTCGGCCTCAACGACGAGACGGTCGAGGCGGTCGCGAAGGCCTCGGGCGACGAGCGCTTCGCCTGGGACAGCTATCGCCGCTTCATCACCATGTACTCCAACGTCGTGCTCGATATCGACCACGGCCTCTTCGAGGAGGCGCTGGAAGACTACAAGGAGCGCAAGGGCCTCCATCTCGATACCGACCTCTCGGCGGCCGACTGGAAGGTGCTGGTCGGCAAGTACAAGGACATCGTGAAGAAGGCGCTCGGCTCCGACTTCCCGCAGGACCCCGAGAAGCAGCTCTGGGGCGCGGTCGGCGCCGTCTTCTCCTCCTGGATGAACGCCCGTGCCATCAAGTATCGCGAGCTGAACAGCATTCCCGCGAGCTGGGGCACGGCGGTCAACGTCCAGTCGATGGTGTTCGGCAACATGGGCGACACTTCCGCGACCGGCGTCGCCTTCACCCGTAATCCCTCGACCGGCGAGAACGCGCTCTATGGCGAGTTCCTGATCAACGCGCAGGGCGAGGACGTCGTCGCCGGCATCCGCACGCCGCAGGACATCACCGAGAAGGCGCGCATCGAGGCGGGCTCCGACAAGCCCTCGATGGAACGGGAGATGCCGGAGGCCTATGCCGAGCTCTGCCGCATCTACGGCATCCTCGAGAAGCATTACCGCGACATGCAGGACATGGAGTTCACCATCCAGGAGGGCAAGCTCTGGATGCTGCAGACCCGGTCCGGCAAGCGCACTGCGAAGGCCGCGCTCCGCATTGCGGTCGAGCTCGCGACCGAAGGCCTGATCACGCAGGAGGAGGCCGTCGGCCGCGTCGAGCCCGGCGCGCTTGACCAGCTCCTGCACCCGACGATCGATCCGAAGGCCGAGCGCCGCGTGCTGACCACCGGCCTGCCGGCCTCGCCCGGCGCCGCCGCCGGCGAGATCGTCTTCAATTCCGACGATGCCGAGGCCGCCAAGAAGGCCGGCCGCAAGGTCATTCTCGTTCGCGTCGAGACGAGCCCCGAGGACATCCACGGCATGCACGCCGCCGAGGGCATTCTGACCTCGCGCGGCGGCATGACCTCGCATGCGGCGGTCGTGGCCCGCGGCATGGGCAAGCCCTGCGTCTCCGGCGCCGGCCAAATCCGCATCGACTATGCCAAGGGCACGCTCTCGATCGGTCCGACCACGCTGAAGGCCGGCGATTTCGTCACGATCGACGGCGGCAACGGCCAGGTCCTGCTCGGCGAGATCAAGATGCAGAAGCCGGAGCTCTCCGGCGAATTCGCGACGCTGATGGGCTGGGCCGACAAGGTCCGCCGCCTCAAGGTCCGCGCCAATGCCGAGACGCCGGAGGACGCCAGGACCGCCCGCGAGTTCGGCGCCGAGGGCATCGGCCTCTGCCGCACCGAGCACATGTTCTTCGAAGGGGACCGCATCCAGGCCGTCCGCGAGATGATCCTCGCCCAGGACGACAAGGGTCGCCGCGCCGCGCTCGCCAAGCTCCTGCCGGTGCAGCGCCAGGACTTCGTCCAGCTCTTCACGATCATGAGCGGCCTGCCGGTGACGATCCGCCTGCTCGATCCGCCGCTGCACGAATTCCTGCCGCAGGGCGACAAGGAGATCGGCGAGGTCGCCGCCGCGCTCGGCGTCACGCCGGATGCGCTGCGCCAGCGCGCTGCAGAGCTGCACGAGTTCAACCCGATGCTCGGCTTCCGCGGCTGCCGTCTGGCCGTCGCCTTCCCCGAGATCGCCGAGATGCAGGCCCGCGCCATCTTCGAGGCGGCGGTCATCGCCGCCAAGGAGACCGGCAAGCCGGTGATCCCCGAGGTGATGGTGCCGCTCGTCATGGGCAAGCCCGAGCTCGATCTCGTCAAGGCCCGCATCGACGCCATGGCCAGGGCCGTGATCGAGGAGAGCGGCACAAAGATCGACTATCAGGTCGGTACGATGATCGAACTGCCGCGCGCCGCCTTGCGCGCGGCCGAGATCGCCGAGAGCGCCGAGTTCTTCTCCTTCGGCACCAACGACCTGACGCAGACGACGCTCGGCATCTCGCGTGACGACGCCTCCTCCTTCCTCGGCTCCTACACCGCCAAGGGCCTGCTCGACGCCGATCCCTTCGTCACGATCGACCAGGAGGGCGTCGGGGAACTGGTTAAGCTCGCCGCCGAGCGCGGCCGCAAGACCCGGCCCGGCATCAAGCTCGGCATCTGCGGCGAGCATGGCGGCGACCCGGCCTCGATCGGCTTCTGCGAGAGCGTCGGCCTCGACTATGTCTCCTGCTCGCCCTTCCGCGTGCCGATCGCCCGCTTGGCGGCCGCGCAGGCGGCGCTGGGGGCGATCAAGCCGAAGGATGGCTGAGCTCGCCGAGGCCCGGTGCGAGGCCGGTGACCGGTCTTGCCGGGTGCCGGCCGGACGGGCTAGCGTTCAGCCATGCAGACGACGATAGGCCACCTCGCCCGCCCGTTCGGACGGCTTTATTACGAGGTTACCGGCCAGGGGCCGCCGATCGTCTTCGCCCACGGGCTTGGTGGGAACCATCTCTCCTGGTGGCAGCAGGTCGCGCATTTCAGTGGGGCACACACCTGCGTAACCTTTGCGCATCGCGGTTTCGCGCCGTCGGATCCGGTCGAGAACGGCCCTGATCCGGAGGACTACGCCGGCGATCTCGCGGCGTTGATCGACCATCTTGGTCTCGATCGGTCTGTCCTCGTGGCTCAATCCATGGGCGGGTGGAGCTGCCTGCGCTATGCGCTCGACAATCCCGGCAAGGTCTCCGGCCTGATGATGGCCTGCACGACAGGGATGCTCGATTTCCGCAAGGGAATGCGCGACATCTCGGCTGACCTCGCCATCTGGCAGGCGCGGGCGGATGAGGCGGCTCCGCGCTGGGGCGAGGCCGGCATCCACCCGGCTTGCGGCGAAGGGTTTGCCGCGCGGTCGCCCGCGCTCCATGAACTCTATAAGGCGATCGACAGATTGAATGCGGGGCTCGACAAGGTGGCGTTGCGTCGGCGCCTCGCCCTCTCGCGGCATCGTTCGCCGAGCGAAATCGCGTCGCTGGGCTGTCGGGTTCTGTTCCTGTCCGGCGCCGACGACCTCGTGGTGCCGGCTTGCGGTCTCGACGCCGTTGCGGCCGAGGCACCGGACGCACGCTTCGTGCTTGTGCCGGATGCAGGGCACTCCGTCTATTTCGAAAACCCAGTCCGCTTCAACGCCGAGCTGGATGCTTTCATTGCCGGGTTGAAGGTCTGAACCTGTGCCCGAGCGCTCTCTCACCACCATCGGCTTCGATGCCGACGACACGCTCTGGCAGAACGAGCAGTTCTTCCGGATGACGGAGGATCGCTTCGTCGCGCTGCTTGGAGAGCATGGCGAAGCGGCTGAGATTTCCGGGCGCCTGCTCGAAGCGGAAAAGCGCAATCTCGGCTTCTACGGTTTCGGCATCAAGGGCTTCGTGCTCTCGATGATCGAGACGGCGATCGAGATCACGCGCGGCCAGGTGCCTGCTTCCGTGATCGGCGAAATCCTCGCTGCCGGCCGCGAGATGGCTGCCCACCCCGTCGAGACCTTGCCGCATGTCCATGAGACGCTCGAATCGCTCGCGGGCGGGTACCGGCTGGTACTGATCACCAAGGGCGATCTCTTCGACCAGGAGCGCAAGCTCGCCCAGTCCGGTCTCGGCGATTTCTTCCACGCGGTCGAGATCGTCAGCGACAAGAAGCCGGAGACCTATGGCCGCATCTTCGACCGCCATGGCGACGGGGCAGGGCGGGCGATGATGGTCGGCAACTCCCTGAAGTCCGATATCCTACCCGCGCTGGAAGCCGGGTCGTGGGCCGTCCATGTCCCGCATGAGCTGACCTGGGCGCTGGAGCATGCCGAGGAGCCCGTGGGGCATGGTCGCTATCACGCGATTCCGGATCTCGGACCCTTGCGCGGTCTCATCGAGCAGCTCGTTCGCTAATCCGTCGGCCGCCGGGCGCCGCTGGCGGCGGGATCAATCGACCCAGAGGCCGCGCTTACGGTGCCAGTCCTCGATCGATTCCTCGGGATAGTCGTCGAAGCTCTGGTCGTTCGGCCCGATCGCCGGCTCGACCCAACTGGCCTTGAACCGCAGCATGATATGGGTCTTTTCGGGCGCGTGCGGCAGGTGGCTGTCGATCGCGGAGGCGAAGGGGTGCAGCAGCTCCGGCCAGCGCGGGTCGAACAGCCAGAGAGCGGTGCCGCAGGCGGTGCAGAAGCGGCGTTGCGCTTGCGAGCGCTCGCAGGCGCCGTCATCGCCCCTGATATCCGCGCTGAAGCTGCCGATCTTGCCTTCGCCCTCGACCTTCAGCGTTGCCGCTTCGGCCGAGAGATTGATCGCGAAGCCGCCGCCGCCCGCCGTCTTCCGGCAGATCGAGCAGTAGCAGAGCTGATAGGGAACCGGAGCCTGGCTCTCGACCGAGAAATGGACGGCGCCGCAGCGGCAGGAACCCTTGAGCGTGATCGGCATGACGAGCCTCCCTTCCAGCCAAACCCGGGCTCGCCCGCTCTGTTCCAGGCGCTGTCGAGCCCCTTGCTGGACCAATCTTGCATTTCGTGCTATCCGCACCGATGTATGACGAGATGCGGCCGGGTTCTGGCCAATCCTCCGCGCGGGCAATCCGGTCGGCGGGCACGATTCAGATCCACCACACATCGCTACAATACCATTGCAAGACGTCCGCGCGTCGAGCTTTGGGTCGCAACGATACGCGGATCTGAAACGTAAGGATTCTGGAACTATGGAAAAGGGCACCGTGAAGTGGTTCAACGCCACCAAGGGCTACGGCTTCATCACCCCTGAGAACGGCGGCCAGGACGTGTTCGTCCACATCTCCGCTGTCGAGCGCGCCGGCCTGCGCGAGCTGCGCGACGGTCAGGTCGTCTCCTTCGAGCTCATTGCCGATCGCAAGACCGGCAAGACCTCGGCCGGCAACCTCGTCGTCGCCTGAGCCGATACCGATCGACCGGGAGAGCCCTAAAGCGGCCCCGGTCCACGACAAGCCTGCCGGCGCTGTGGCTAGCGGTTCGCCGGCAGGTCCGACTAAAGACAAGTACAGGCCGGATGCGAGCCTGCGGCGCAGCCGAAACCCACATGCGCCCCTCGCATCGCGGCGTCCGGAAAGATCCTTCTTGACCAAGTTTACCGATCTCGGCCTCGCCGAGCCCCTTCTCAAGGCGCTCGCGGCCGAGGGCTATGAGACGCCCACGCCGATCCAGGCGCAGGCGATTCCCCATATCCTGCAGGGCCGCGACCTGCTCGGCGCGGCGCAGACCGGCACCGGCAAGACCGCTGCCTTCTCGCTGCCGATGCTGCATCGCCTGCTCGGCAAGCCGCGCCAGATGTCGGCCCGCAGTGTGCGTGCGCTCATCCTGTCGCCGACGCGCGAGCTGGCCGCCCAGATTGAGGCCAGCATCCGCACCTATGGCCGCTTCACGTCGCTGAAGTCGGCGGTGATCTTCGGCGGCGTGCCCGTCGGCAAGCAGATCCGCGCGCTCGGCGAGAAGGTCGACATCCTCGTCGCCACGCCCGGCCGCCTGCTCGACCTCGTCGACCAGCGCGCCGTCTCGCTGCGCGAGATCGAATTCCTCGTCCTCGACGAGGCCGATCAGATGCTCGATCTCGGCTTCATCCATGCGCTGCGCCGCATTGCGACCCTGATCCCGAAGGAGCGCCACACGCTGCTCTTCTCGGCGACCATGCCGAAGCCGATCCGCGATATTGCTTCCGCCTACCTGACCGATCCGGTCGAGGTCGCGGTGGCGCCGGTCGCCACCACCGCCGAGAAGATCGACCAGCGCGTCATCTTCACGGATGCCCACGACAAGCCGGCGCTGCTGGCGAAGACGCTGAACGTGCCCGAGCTCGAGCGCGCCATCGTCTTCACCCGCACCAAGCACGGCGCCGACAAGGTCGTGCGCCAGCTCGGCACGTCCGGCATCGAGGCGGCCGCGATCCACGGCAACAAGAGCCAGGGCCAGCGCGAGCGGGCGCTCGGCGCCTTCCGCGACGGTTCGCTGCGCATCCTCGTCGCCACCGACATCGCCGCCCGCGGCATCGATGTCGACGGCATCAGCCATGTCGTGAATTTCGACCTGCCGAACGTGCCGGAGACCTATGTTCACCGGATCGGCCGCACGGCGCGCGCCGGCGCGGAGGGCATCGCCATCGCCTTCTGCACGCCGGAAGAGCGCGGCGACCTCGCCGCCATCGAGAAGCTGACCAAGGTCGCGATCACCCCGGTCGGCGCCGTGCCCTATTGGGACGGCCGTACGCCGAAGAAGCCGCCGCAGAACCAGCGCGGCGGCGGGCGTGGCCAGCAGCAGAACGGCGGCGGGCGCGGCCAAGGCCTTCCGCAGGGCCAGCAGGCTCGTCCGCAAGGGCAGCAGCAGCCGCGCGGCGGCAAGCCCGGTGAGGGCGGCCAGCGCAGCCAGCCCGCCAATGGCGCCCAGCGCCAGGAACGTCACGAGCGTCCGCGTCATCCCGAGCGAGGCCCGCGCCCTGAGCAGGCGGCGCAGCGAAAAGACGGCGCTTCCGCAAAAGAAGGGCTTGGCGGCGTCGCGTTCTTGCAGCAAAGAACACAGCAACCACGCACCAACGGCGCCCGGCGGCGCGCGCGCTGACGCGCGATCGACCAGAACAGGGCGAGCCTCCTCACGATGGCTCGCCCACGCGCCAGGAGCCGGATCCGGACAGATCGTTTGATCTGTCCGGTGAATTCGTCTCCGGACTATTGGTAGAGAACGCGTGATCCGATGAGATTGCCATGCAATCTGGTCGGCGCGCGCTCTAGGGCTCACGAAGGACGACAGATGGCGAAAGAAGAACTGCTTGAATTCGACGGCACCGTGGTCGAGGTGCTCCCGGACGGCAACTACCGGGTGAAGCTCGACAACGAGCACATCATCCTGGCCTATGCTGCCGGCAAGATGAAGAAGAACCGCATCCGTACGATCGCGGGCGACCGCGTCATCGTCGAGATGTCGCCTTACGATCTCGATCGCGGCCGCATCAATTTCCGCCAGAAGACGGCTGGTCCCGCCCCGGGCGGCCCGCCGCGCCAGAACTTCCGCCGGCGCTGATCGAAATGGCGCGCCTGTCGCGAAACGAATTGCTGTTCGTCGCGCTGGGCGCCGTCCTCGGTGCCGTCGTCGCCTATGCGGTCAAGACCGGCCTTGTCGCCCCCAATGGGGCCCTGCCGCCCTTCGCCATCGTGCTGATCGGGCTGGGCCTCGTCGAGTTGGTCGCCGGCTATGCCGCGGGCCGCTCGCCCGGCACGCTGGTCGGCATGCCCGCCCGTTTCCTCGCCTTCGTCGTCGGCGTCTGTGTCGTCCTGCTGGGCGGCAAGTTCGCCTGAGCGGGCAGGCTCCATCCACCAAACGTCATTCCGGGCAAGCGAAAGCAAGCATCCGCAATCCATCGTCGAGAGCCCGCGCTCCGATGGATTGCGGATCTGCGCCGCTGCCGCGGCTTGTCCGGAATGACGGTGACCCTCCCCCGAAAACCGCCCAAGAAAAAACCCCGGCGCGAAGGCCGGGGTGAAAGTGGTCGTTCCGTGGGTATACAAGGGTCTACATGAAACTCTGCCCGGTCCGCTCAGTAGCGGGCGCGGGACCAATACTGCGAGCCGGGGCTGACCATCACCTGGCGCTGCCGGGTCTCGTAGACGGCGGGAATCTCTTCCCGCACGACCTGGGTCGGACGCACCATCACCTTGCGCTGACGCTGCGTGTAGACGGCCGGGACCGTCTCGTAATCGACGGTGGCCGGGGAAACTTCGACGCGGCGGCTCTGGTAGCCGTAGCGGGCGGGCACATCGACCCAGCAGCCGACCATGTTGCCGTAGGCGTCGCGGGTGACTTCCCAGCGACGGGTGGCCGGAGAGACCAGCACCTGCTCCGTCACGGTCTCGTAGACGGCGGCGCGATGATGCGGGATGCGGCGCTCGGGGGCGATCATCACAGTGTCGGTGACGGTTTCGTATTCGGCGGGGACGACGCGATGCTGCGTCTGGGCCGGGCGGACCTGATAGGTCTCGTCGATCGAGCCGTAGACCGGCGGCGTGTTGACGAGGTTGTAGCAGGCGGAGCTGCCGCAACCGCCGGCCTGGGCGGCGGAAGCGCCGAGCAGAAGCACGGTCGCAAGGCTGGACGCGGCGATGGTCCCCGATGAAAGCGAGCGCAGCATGGTGGCCTGACCTGGTCGGTTCCGGCGCCGGGGCGCCGTTCGTTGGAGACAGGAAGCCCGTTCGAAGTGATGAACGCAAGGTAAACGCTAAAACAAGGTAAAATTAACCAATTCGGCGCCACCGGGCGCATTCATCCAGATTGCGCTCAAGTAAAGGAAAATGCTCGCTTTTTAGCGGTTGGAATGCGGGCGCGGCGCATGGCGGGACGTGAGCGGCTTCTTAACGACCTGCGCGGATACCGCAAGCGGGCCGCCTGCCTTTTCGATCCTACCGATCACGGTACGGGGCGGCCTCCGCGGGCCCGTTTCAGGCCGTGAACCCTTCGAATGCAGGACGCCGGCATCGGAATTGCTTTGCTATGAAGCGCACGGGTTTGAGCCGGTTTTACGCTGCATACCCGTGGGCTGGTCCGATCATCCGAAGCGGAGGCCGGGTGCTTCCCGGAAAGATCTGATGGGCGATCTCAAAGGCAACGCGTTCATCGCGCTCTATCTGGGTCTCACCGCGGTTGTGACGCTGGGCTGGGTCGGCGTGATCGGCTACGGCGCCTGGCATTTCTTGTTCGGGTAGCCCAGCCATCTCCCGGTAGGCAGTGGGAGGGAAGAACCGCCGTCAGGTCTGCCCCGGCCGTAGCTGGTAGAAGACGTGCTGGCCGATCGTATCCATCTTCTTCAGCCGCTTCGCCCAGTAAGGCCGCACGTAATTGGCGTGGTAATGGGTGGAGGCGCCGACTTCCGGCAGATAGGTCGTGCCGTCATAGACCTCGCGCGCGATCCTGACCGCGTCGCGCCAGGACGCGGGCTCTGTGATGCGCAGCGACTTGCCTTCGCAGGTGAAGGTGAACTGGCAAGCGAGATAGCGATTGCTGTTCTGGTAGACCACGCCGCAGACGCTGCTCGGATAGAGCCCGCTCTTGACTCGGTTCAGCACGACCTGCGCCACAGCCGCCTGGCCGAGCAGGGACTCGGAGCGGGCCTCGAAATAGACGGCTTCCGCGAGGCAGCGCTGCTCCTTCGCCATGCTCTCCGGCGCGATCAGGCTGGTATAGTCCTGCTTCACGCCGGGTTCGGCGAGGCGCAGGTCGCGATTGGCCGGCGCCGAGGCGAGCGCGATGCGCCCGCGCTGCTGCGGGGCGGCATGAGCGGGCAGGGCGGGGGGCGTCAACGTGCCCATGACCGAGCCGACAAGCGGGGTCGAGGACGAGCCCTGGCTGGCTTTCGGGACCGATGGCGAGGAGCCGTCGATGCTTTCCAGATGCAGCTCCGCCTGCCGTGCCGAGAGGATCTTCGGCTTGAACGGCGAGACCGGCGAGGAATCCGACAGGGCCGGATCGGTCAGCCCCTCGTCATTGGCATAGGGCTCGAAGCCGGTCTGCGGCCCATCGACGGCCTCGGCCGCGCGCAGGGCATCGATCGAGAAGCCGCCCGAGATCAGCTTCGGTTGGGTGTCGCCGAAGACGACGCGTTCCAGCTCGACGGAAGGATGTTCGGTGAGCCCCGGCCGCAGGCTCGGCAGCATGTCGCCCTTGGCGGTGCGGTCGACCTGGGGGAAGCTCGCGGCGGCGGAGCGCTTCATGTCCTCGCGCGGCGCGCGGGGATCGACGACGATGCGCCGCTCGGGATCCTCGAAGGAGAGTTTTGCCTGCGTGACGGCGGAGGTCAGGGCGAGGCCCGGCAGACGGAAGGCGCTGGCGGCGACCAGCATCGAGGGTCCTTCGGCCAGCTCGGAGACCGGACCGGGGGCGACGCGGGGAATGGCGCTGGAGGGCAGGCCGGTCGGCCCGAAATTCTGGCCGGCGGAGGCGGTGAAGGAGACGAGCATGCCGAACGACAGGGCCCAGGGCGCGACGGTGCTCGCGGCCCATCTGATGCCGAGGGGGCGTGCCTTCCGCCCATGCCTGTGCACACGCCAGTGACTCAAAGCGACACACCCGTCCCGATCGCACGGAACGAAAAGCGCTGCCGACTCGCGCGCCTTCGTTGGAAACCGTTATCACCTCGGTAAGGTTGAGCGCCGGTTAACGGCGCCGAACTCGCTTGCCTTCCATGTGTCGCCGTGATGCGAGATGTCACGAAATCGCGCTGGTTGCCGCCGGGGCAGGGCACTAACGTGTAGCCACACATTCGATGCTTCGGAGAGATCCATGACGCCCACTCCAGCGCGCAGCTATGCTCCGGAGATCATCGTCGCGGCCGGCTGCCTGATCGCCCTGATCACCTTCGGCCCCCGCGCCAGCGCCGGCCTGTTCCAAATTCCGATGACGGTCCAGTTCCACTGGGGCCGCGACACCTTCAGCCTGGCATTGGCGATCCAGAATCTGCTCTGGGGCCTCGGCGCGCCCTTTGCCGGCGCGATCGCCGACCGCTACGGCACGGTGCGCGTGCTCTGCGTCGGCGCGCTGCTCTATGCGGCCGGCCTCGTGACGATGGCCTATGCCACCTCGCCGCTGCAGCTCCATCTCGGCGCCGGCGTGCTGATCGGCTTCGGTCTCTCGGCCTGCTCGTTCAACCTCGTGCTCGCCGCCTTCGGCAAGCTCCTGCCCGAGCAGTGGCGTCCGATGGCCTTCGGCGCCGGCACGGCCGCCGGCTCCTTCGGCCAGTTCCTGTTCCCGCCGATCGGCAACATCCTGATCGACACGCTGGGCTGGCAGCAGGCGCTGGTCGTCTTCGCCTTCACGCTGCTGCCGATCCTGCCGATCTCGATCGTCATGGCGACGCGCAAGACCGGCGCTGCGGCCGGCGCCGCCGCGGCCAACCTGCCGAACCAGACCATCGTGCAGGCGCTGGGCGAGGCCTTCAAGCACCGCAGCTACGTCCTGCTCGTGCTCGGCTTCTTCACCTGCGGCTTCCAGCTCGCCTTCATCACCGTGCATATGCCGGCCTATCTCAAGGATGCCGGCCTGCCGGCCTGGGTCGGCGGCTGGACCCTCGCGGTCATCGGCCTCGCCAACGCCGTCGGCTCGCTCTCCTCGGGCTGGCTCTCGACGCGGATGCCGAAGCGCCATCTCCTCGCCTGGATCTATCTCGGTCGCGCCGTGGCGATCGCCGCGTTCATCCTGCTGCCGCCGAGCCCGACCACCGCGATCACCTTCGGCGTCGTCATCGGCCTGTTCTGGCTCTCGACCGTGCCGCCGACCTCCTCGCTGGTGATGCTGATGTTCGGCACCAAGTACATGGCGATGCTCTATGGCTTCGCCTTCTTCTCGCACCAGGTCGGCGGGTTTCTTGGGGTCTGGCTCGGCGGCGTGCTCTACGAATCGATGGGCAACTACCAGTTCGTCTGGTGGCTCTCCGTCGCGCTCGGCGTCGCCTCGGCCCTGATCAACCTGCCGATCGTCGAGCGCCCGGTGCAGAGGCCGGAAGCGCAGCCCGCCTGATCGGGAAGACGAACCTGAATACGGCCGATGGGGTTGCGGTGGCGTCGCGCCGCTGCAACCTTGTCGGCCTTCGTGTTTGTATGTTCCGGAGATGGTGATGACGACGTTCAAGGCCCTCGTGGCGACCAAGGGCGAGGCCGGGCCGAATCTCGCTTTCACCGATTTCGCCGAGAGCGATCTGATGGAGGGCGATGTCACCGTCCGCGTCACGCATTCGACGGTGAACTACAAGGACGGGCTCGCGGTCACCGGCAAGGCGCCGGTGGTGCGGCGCTGGCCGATGATCCCCGGCATCGACTTCGCCGGCCGGGTCGAGACTTCCGACCATCCCGATTTCAAGCCGGGCGATCTGGTCGTCCTCAATGGCTGGGGCACGGGCGAGACGCATCTCGGCGCCTATGCCCAGAAGAGCCGCGTCAAGGGTGATTGGCTGGTGCCGCTGCCGGCGGGTCTCACGCCCGCCGAAGCCATGGCGATCGGCACGGCCGGCTATACGGCGATGCTCTGCGTGCTCGCGCTCGAAAAGCACGGCCTGAAACCCGCCGATGGCCCGGTCGTCGTCACCGGCGCGGCCGGCGGCGTCGGCTCGGTCGCGATCGCCCTGCTCGCCAAGGCCGGCTGGCACGTCGTCGCCTCGACCGGCCGGGCCGAGGAGGCCGATTACCTCAAGAGCTTGGGCGCCGCCGAGATCATCGACCGCAACGAGCTCTCGCAGCCCGGCCGTCCGCTCGGCAAGGAGCGCTGGATTGCCGGCGTCGATGCCGTCGGCTCGCACACCCTCGCGAACCTGCTCTCGATGACGAAGTACGGCGGCGCCATCGCCGCTTGCGGTCTCGCGCAAGGCATGGACCTGCCCGCCTCTGTCGCGCCCTTCATCCTGCGCGGCGTCGCTCTGCTCGGCGTCGATTCGGTGATGTGCCCGAAACCGCGCCGGATCGAGGCCTGGCAGCGCCTCGCCAGCGATCTCGACCGCGACAAGCTCGCCCTGATCACCACGACGATCCCGCTGGAGGCCGTGATCGAGACCGGCAAGGCGATCGTCGAGGGCAAGGTCAAGGGCCGGGTGGTGGTCGAGATCGGCTGAAGCGACCCGCTTCGAAGAAAAGCGTGGGTCATCCCGGACGCAGCGAAGCGGGGGATCCGGGATCCATTCCGGAACCTTCTTCGGTCGCGTTCCGGCATGGATCCCGGGTCAAGCCCGGGATGACGGCGTGTTTCCGAGGAAAATCGGGAGAGTCCGAGACACTAGCCCTCGAACAGCGCCCGCTGCCGCGCGAGTTCGTTGCTGCAGAAATCCATGAAGGCGCGCACGCGCGGCACATGGCGGATATCGGGATGGGTCAGCACCCACAGGCCCGTGGCGAAATCCGGATTGGGTGGCAGAAGCCGGATCAGGTCCGGCCGCTGGTCGGCGATGAAGCAGGGCAGCGGGCCGATGCCGAGGCCCTGCGCCACCGCCTCGGCGATGCCCAGCACGGCCGAGCTCTTCAGCGCGATCCGCTCCGGCGCGACATGCTCGCGCACGAAGCGCGCCGCCTTCACATGCGAGAGCTGGTCGCCGAGCGCCACCCAGTCGCGCTGGTAGAGCAGGGCAGGGCTCGCTTCTTCTTCGGGCGTGATGCCATCCGCGGTGGGGCCATAGATCGCCCAGGCGATGGTGGCGATGCGCCGGCCGACCAGCGTCTCACCCGGCGTGTCGCTGGCGCGGATCGCGATATCGGCGTCGCGCTTCGACAGGTTGAGAGCCTGGTTGCCGATGACGACATCGAGCCGGATCAGCGGATGCGCCTGGCGGAACGCGGCGAAGATCGGCAGCAGCACGTTCTGGTAGAGCGTGTCGGTCGTGGTGATCCGCAATTCGCCGGAGGGGGCGACGTCGCGCCCGGCGAGGCGCCGGGCGAAGGCGGTGACGTCCTCGTCCATGCGGCTCGCCAGCGCCGCCATCTCGGCGCCGGCCACGGTCGCGACATAGCCGGTCTTGCGCCGCTCGAAGAGCGGCAGGCCGACGAGCTCCTCGATCTGGCCGAGCCGCCGGAACACGGTCGAATGATTGACCGAAAGCGCGGCGGCCGCCCCGGTCAGCCCGTCGTGATCGGCGATCGCCTTGATCAGCCGGAAATCGTCCCAGGCGAGCTTGGCATTCATCGGCACCGCGTCCTCCTGCGCGCACGCAAGCCGATATCTTGCAATGATGCAAGCTTGGATCGCCGTCATGCTCGGGTTTGACCCGAGCATCTCAGGACGGAGGGCTCCTGCGCCTTGCTTTCAAGAGATTCTCGGGTCTGCGCTTCGCTTCGCCTGAGAATGACGCCTGAGCCTCAGCGCGGCGCCGCCGCGCGCCGCAGACGGTCGTTGATCGCCTCGCCCAGCCCATGCTCGGGAATGCGGGCGACCGCGATGGTCTTCCGCCCCATCTCGTCGAGCCGGCGCATATAGCCGAAGAGATGGGCGGCAGCCTCGCGCAGATCGCCGCTGGGGCTCAGATTGAGCGAAGCCGCATGCTCGCGACCCTCGGGGCCGAAGCCGAGCCAGGCCTCGCCATCCTCCGGCGCTTCCGCATCGAGCCTGACCCGCGCTGCCGGCGCATAATGCGAGGCGAGCATGCCGGGCGAGATCGGCGCGTGGCCGGCATCGCCCGCGATCACCAGCGGCCGGCCGATGACATGCTCGATCGCTGCGCGCGGCACCCCGCCGGGGCGCAGCAACCGCGGCGCGCCGTCGAGGCAGGCGACGATCGTCGATTCGACGCCGACCTCGGTCGGGCCGGCATCGAGGACGGCGTCGATGCGTCCGTCCAGATCGGCCAGGACATGAGCAGCGCTGGTTGCGCTGATCCGGCCCGAGCGGTTGGCGGAAGGCGCCGCGATCGGCCGCCCGGCCGCTTCCAGCACCGCATGCGCGACCGGATGGGCCGGAACGCGCAACGCCACGGAGGGAAGTCCCGCCCGGGCGAGATCGCTGACCGTGCAACCGGACGAAGCCGGCACGACCAGCGTCAATGGTCCCGGCCAGAAGGCTTGCGCCAGCGCCAGCGCATTCGCATCGAACAGGCCCTGCCGGCGCGCGGTCGCGAGATCGGGCAGGTGCGAGATCAGCGGGTTGAAGCTGGGCCGTTCCTTGGCGGTGTAGATGCCCGCGACAGCGGTGCCGGAGGTCGCATCGGCGGCGAGCCCGTAGACGGTCTCCGTCGGCAACGCGACGAGCCCGCCCGCGCGCAGCAGCGCCGCAGCCTCGGCGATGCCGGAGGCATCGGCGACGAGGGCCTTGGTCTGGCGGGAGGCGGGCAGGGGCTGGTTCACGAGGCGATTGACCGATGATTGTTTATATATAAACTAACTGACGGGCGCGACACGGGACGAAGGTCGCGCTCGCTTGCGCGTGGCTTAGGCGATAGTTCCTCGCTACCATCGCGGCAACGGCAAATGCAGGCTGTGGCTGCCTTCTAGGGCAAGCGCCGGCCTCAGGGAGAGACGATTATGAGCTATCGCGCCCCGGTTTCGGACATGCTCTCCACCATGCGCCACGTCGCGGGCCTCGACCGGCTGATCGCTGACGGGCTGGCACCGGAGCTCGAAGGCGGCGTGGCGGAAGCCGTGCTCGACGAGGCCGCGAAATTCGCCACCGACGTGATAGCGCCGCTGAACCGCGTCGGCGATCTCACCGGCTCGAAGCTGAAGGACGGCGCCGTCACCACGCCGCCGGGCTGGAAGGAGGCCTACAAGGCCTGGGCCGAGGCCGGCTGGAACGCTCTGCCGGCGCCGGAAGCCTATGGCGGGCAGGGCCTGCCGACGCTGCTGCAATCGGCCTGCATCGAGATGTGGAACTCGGCCGCCTTCGCCTTTGCGCTCGGCCCGCTGCTGACGGTCGGCGCGATCGAGGCACTTTATGCCCATGGCTCGGACCATCTCAAGGAGACCTATCTCGCCAAGCTCGTCTCCGGCGAGTGGATGGGCACGATGAACCTGACCGAGCCGCAGGCGGGCTCCGACCTCAACGCGCTGCGCAGCAAGGCCGAGCGCGTCGGCGACGGCACCTACCGCATCACCGGCCAGAAGATCTTCATCACCTACGGCGAGCACGACTTGACCAAGAACATCGTCCACTTGGTGCTGGCGCGTCTGCCCGACGCACCTCCCGGCACGCGCGGCATCTCGCTCTTCCTCGTGCCGAAATTCATGGTCAATGCCGACGGCTCGCTCGGCGCGCATAACGACCTGCGCTGCTCCGGCATCGAGCACAAGCTCGGCATCCATGCCTCGCCGACCTGCTCGATGGCCTTCGGCGACAACGGCGGTGCGATCGGCTGGCTGATCGGCGAGGAGAATCGCGGCCTCGCCTGCATGTTCACGATGATGAACAACGCCCGCCTCAACGTCGCCTTGCAGGGCGTCGCCATTGCCGAGCGCGCCTATCAGCAGGCGCTCGCCTTCGCCCATGAGCGCAAGCAGGGCGCCGCGCTCGATGCGCCCAAGGGTGCCCCGATGAGCCCGATCATCGTCCACCCGGACGTGCGCCGCATGCTGATGGACATGCGCGCCAAGACGCAAGGTGCCCGCGCGATCTCCTATCAGGTCGCGGAGGCGCTCGACCGCTCGCATCGCGAGACCGACGAGGCCAGGCGCAAGGCCGCCTCCGAGCGCGCCGCCATCCTCACGCCGATCGCCAAGGCCTATGCGACGGATATCGGCATCGACGTCGCCTCGACCGGCGTGCAGGTCCATGGCGGCATGGGCTTCGTCGAGGAGACCGGAGCCGCCCAGCATCTGCGCGATGCCCGCATCGCCGCGATCTACGAGGGCACCAACGGCATCCAGGCGATCGACCTCGTCACCCGCAAGCTGCCGCTGTCCGATGGCGATGCGGTGCATGCTCTGATCAACGAGATGCGCGGCATCGTCGGCGAGGTCGAGCGCGCCAACACCCCGGCCTTCGGCCATGCCGCCGCCCGCCTCGGTGCGGCCGTCGATGCGCTGGAACGCGCCACGGAATGGATGCTCGGCGCGCTCGGCGGCAAGCCCGCCGACGCGCTGGCGGGCGCCACGCCCTATCTCAAGCTCTTCGCGCTGACGCAAGGCGGCACGGGTTTGGCGAAGAAGGCGCTTGCCACGCGCTCGGAAGCCGAAGGCACAGCCGATCTCGCCACCGCCCGCTTCTATGCCGAGTGCATCGCGACCGAGGCCCCCGCTCTCGAGCTTGCGGTGACGGAAGGTGCCGGCGCCATCGCCGACGCGGCCGCGGTCTTCGCCGCGTGAGCGCAGCCGCGTCCCGCTCAGGCCGCCGCGCCCTTGCGGGCGCGGATATGCAGGAAGAGCGGGACGATATGCGTGTCGGCGAGATAGGGGACGGCCTTCGCCGTCTCGGCATCGACATGCGGCTCGGCCATGTGCTCGATCGTGAACCCAGCCGCGACGATCATCGCCACCCATTGGCTCAGCGTGCGGTGGAAGCGCGGCACACGGAAGGGCTCGACGCTGGCCTTGACCGCGGCCGGTGCGGCGCCGAAGCGCCAGGTCTCGATCTCGCCGTCGACGCCGTCGAAATACCGGCCGACCTCGATCGCGCGGATTTGGCCGGCATCGTCGCGCAGCACCTTGCGATAGGGCGGGGCAAAGCAGGGGTGGAGAATAGAGAACTGCAGGAAGCCGCCGGGCTTCAGCACGCGCGCCGCTTCCGCCAGCGCCTTGTCCTGGAAAGGCATGTCCATCAGCGACATGAAGGCCGTGGCGAAGTCGAACTGCGCGTCGGCGAAGGGCAGGGCGGTGCCGTCGCCGAACCGGTACTCGATGCCGAGCGGCGCTGTGGCTTCCGCCTCCTGCGCATGGCGGATGAAGGTCGGCGCGATGTCGACGGCGGTCATGAGCCCGCCGGCTTCGGCGAGCTTGCGCGTGTTCGAGCCTTCGCCGCAGCCGATATCAAGCCCGTTCAGGCCAGTGATGTCAGGCAGGTTCGCCAGGAAGACCGGGGTGTTCTGCGCGTCGCGATAGAGGTCGTAGCCGGCGCGCGCGTGCCGGGTCCAGATTTCGGCATTGGCCTCCCAGCAGGCGGCGACATCGGTACTGTCCATGGTGCTGCTCCGTTGCGAGGGGAGCGGGGCTATAGAGCAGCGGATGGAGCGTGGCTAGCCGATTTCCGTTCCAACCGCGCGGGGCATCCCGGGCGGAGCGAAGCGCAGACCGGGGATCCATGCCGGAGCGCTTCCAGCAAGGGTTCAGGCATAGATCCCGGATCGGCGCCGCTGACGCGGCTTGTCCGGGATGACCAGGGCGGGGCGGGGTGGATTGCTCCACCAAAGCTGGGCCAGCCGGCATGACGACGACGCAACCGCCCCTCTCCAACCGAATTTGCCTCGTCGCCGGCGCCTCGCGCGGGGTCGGACGCGGCATCGCCAGGGCCTTGGGCGAGGCCGGCGCGACCGTCATCGTCACGGGCCGCTCCAGCGAGGCCGGGCCGCGGACCGACCAGCGCCTGGAGACCTTCGAGGACGCGGCCCGCGAGGTCGAGGCGGCCGGCGGCAAGGGCTATCCCTATCGCTGCGACCATACCAGCGAGCGCGATGTCGACGGGCTCGTGGCCTGGGCGCTGCGCCGCTTCGGCCGGCTGGACTGCGTCGTCGATGCGGTCTGGGGCGGCAATGAAGGTTATGACGGCGAGCGCTATCCCGATGGCTCAAGCTTCGGCACGCCGTTCTGGCGTCGCCCGGTTGCGCGATTGGGCGAGAGCTTCGAGAGCGGCGTCTATGCCCAGCTGCTGCTGGCGCGGGCGGTGGCGCCGGCGATGGTGCAGGCCCGCTCGGGGCTGATCGTCACGCTGAGCTTTGACATGGCGGGCGGCTATCTCGGCGATGTCTTCTACGACCTCGCCAAGGCGGCGATGAACCGGCTGAGCTTCGCGATGGCTGAGGAGCTGAAGCCCTTCGGCGTCACGGCGCTCGGCCTCTCGCCGGGCCATGTCCTGACCGAGCGCGTTCGCGATGCGGGCCTGGCTGCCGAGACCACCGAAACCCCGTTCTATGCGGGCCGCGCCGTCGCTGCGCTCGCCGCCGACCCCGCCGTCGCGCGCTATGCGGGACAGGTTCTCCATGTCGCCGATCTGGCGCGCGCTTATGGTTTCACCGACCGGGACGGTTCGCAGCCGGCCCGCTACGTCATCACCAACGAACAGGGAGGCGGCGATGTCGCTCAAGGGTAAGACGCTTTTCATCACCGGCGGCTCGCGCGGCATCGGCTTGGCCATCGCGCTCCGGGCGGCGCGGGACGGCGCCAACGTCACCATCGCCGCCAAGACGGCCGAGCCGCATCCCAAGCTCCCCGGCACGATCTACACCTCCGCTGCCGAGATCGAGGCGGCCGGCGGCAAATGCCTGCCCTTGATGGTCGATGTCCGCGACGAGCAGAGCGTCGCCGAGGCGATCGCCAAGACCGCCGAGACCTTCGGCGGCATCGACATCGTCGTGAACAATGCCAGCGCGATCCAGCTCAGCAACACCCAGACGACCGACATGAAGCGCTTCGATCTGATGCACCAGATCAACACCCGCGGCACCTTCATGGTCTCGAAATACGCCATTCCGCACCTGGCGAAGGCCGAGAACCCGCATATCCTGATGCTCTCGCCCCCGCTCGACATGAAGACGCAGTGGTTTGCGCCGCACTTGGCTTATTCGATCGCGAAATACGGCATGAGCCTGTGCGTGCTCGGCCTTGCCGGCGAATTGGCGCGCCAGGGCATAGCCGTCAACGCGCTCTGGCCGCGCACGACGATCGCGACCGCCGCCGTCCAGAACCTGCTCGGCGGCGACAAGATGGTGCAGGCGAGCCGCACGCCCGAAATCCTCGCCGACGCCGCCCATATGATCTTCTCGAAGCCGTCCCGCGAGTTCTCCGGCAACTTCCTGATCGACGACAGCTTCATGGCGGGCGAGGGCGTCACCGATTTCAGCCCCTACCGCGTCGACCCGTCGGTGCCGCTGATGCCGGATTTCTTCGTGCCGGCCGACAGCCTGCCGCCGCAGGGCGTGAAGGGCGGGGTGTGAGATCGTCGATCCGCACCGTCATTCCGGACAAGCCGCGAAGCGGCGCCGATCCGGAAGCCATCGGAGGGTACGGCGCCCTATGATGGATTCCGGGTCTCCGCGTCGCTCCGGCCGGAATGACGAGGGGATTGTCGGGTGGGCGCCGTCATCGGTTTGACACGCGGCGCGGATCGGAGTTCCTGCCGGTTTCCATCCCGACCGTGCAGCGAGATTCGTGCCCATGCTGACCATCCACGGCACATGCCCCGACTCGCGCGACAGGCTTCGCCCGGGCGCGCTCGCTGCGGAGGGGGATTTCCCGGAAGACGTCGTCTGGATCGACCTGCTCAATCCGACGCCGGAGGAGGATAAACGGGTCGAGAAGCATCTCGGTATCTCGATCCCGACGCGCGAGGAGATGCACGATCTCGAGCCGTCCGAGATCATCTATACCGAGAACGGCGCGCGCTACATGACCGCGCGCGTGATCTGCCAGTCCGATACCGTCGTCCCCAAGCTGGCGGACGTGACCTTCATCCTGACCGACAAGGCGCTGGTCACGGTGCGCTATGACGAGCCGGGTGCCTTCAACATCTTCCTCAACCGCGCCAGCAAGCCCGGCGGCTGCGGCCCGCAGCCGGAAGCGGTTCTGGACGGCTTGATCGAGGCGATCGTCGATCGCGCGGCCGAGGTTCTGCGCGGCGTCGGCGACAAGGTCGACATGGCCTCGCGCCGCATCTTTTCCGGGCGCGCCCAGGATGTCGAACAGGGCGGCGTCTATCAGGTCGTGATCCAGCGCATCGGCCAGCACGAGCACATCATCTCCAACGTGCGCGAGAGCATGATGACGGTCGAGCGCGTCCTGCTCTTCCTTTCGGCCAACTATACCCGGCCGAAGAAGGCGCAGACCGGGTTCTCGGCCGAATGGCGCTCGGCCGTGCGCGACGTGCAGGCGATCGAGGAACACGCCACCTTCCTCTCCAACAAGCTGCAGTTCATGCTCGACGCCACGCTCGGCCTCGTCTCGATCGAGCAGAACAAGATCATCAAGCTCTTCTCGGTCGTCTCCGTCGCGCTGATGCCGCCGACGCTGATCGCCTCGATCTACGGCATGAACTTCAAGACGATGCCGGAGTTGGAGTGGCAATGGGGCTATCCCTTCGCGGTCGGCCTGATGATCCTGTTCGCGGTGCTGCCCTATCTGCTCTTCCGCTGGAAGAAGTGGCTGTAAAGCGAAAGACCCGCGCGATACGTTTGAAGGCCGGATGACTCAGCCGCAGATTCTCTCCGTCCTTCTCGTCGCCGGCATGATGGCAGCGTTTCTATGGGGGCGGCTGCGCTACGACATCGTCGCGATGCTGGCGCTGTTGCTCTCGGTCTTGCTCGGGCTGGTCCCGGCAGCCGACGCCTTCAAGGGCTTTTCCGACGACATCGTCATCATCGTCGGCAGCGCGCTTGTGCTCAGTGCGGCAGTCGCGCGCTCGCGCATCATCGAGCGCCTGTTCTCGAAACTGGGTTCGGGTCTCACCTCGACGCAATTGCAGGTGCCGCTGCTCGTCTTCGTCGTCGCGGTGATGTCGGCGATCATCAAGAACATCGGCGCGCTCGCGATGATGCTGCCGATAGCCTACCAACTCGCCCGCAAGAGCGGAAAATCGCCCTCGGTCTTCCTGATGCCGATGGCCTTCGCGTCCCTCCTCGGCGGCATCGTCACGCTGGTCGGCACCTCGCCCAACGTCATCGTTGCCCGCGTCCGGCAGGAGCTGGGCGGCGAGCCCTTCCGCATGTTCGATTTCGCGCCGGTCGGCATCGTGGTGGCCGTCGCCGGCTGTATTTTCCTCAGCCTCGGCTACCGTCTGCTGCCGCGCGATCGCCGCGGCGCGGTCTCGCTCGACCAGGCGATCGACATCAAGGACTATCTGACGGAGGCAAAGCTCGGCGAAAAATCGCCGCTGGCGGGCAAGACGGTCGCCGATCTCAAGGCGATCGGCGGCGAAGCCATCGAGATCGTCTCGATCCTACGCAACGAGCGCCGTGTCCAGGCGCCGCTACCCGACGCCTCCTTGAAGGCCGGCGACATCCTGCTCCTGCGCGGCGATGCCGCCGTTCTGGAGCGGGTCGTCGCGGAGGGCGGGCTCGATCTCGCCGGCAAGGACCGTCCGACGCAGAAGGACGATGCGCTCGATCCCGATCGCATCGCCGAGGCGATCATCGGCCCGGATTCGACGCTGATCGGCCAGTCAGCCGGCGATATCGCTCTGCATAGCCGCTTCGGCGTCAACATGATCGCGATCAGCCGCTCGGGCGAGCGCTTCAGCCAGCGCCTGCGCGATATCCGCCTGCGGGCCGGCGATATCGTCGTGATCCAGGGCGACGAGAAGCTGCTGCCGGAGAAGCTCTCCGAGCTCGGCCTGCTGCCACTGGCCGATCGACTCGTGCCGCTCGGTTCGACGCGCCGCGTCGTGCTGACCGTGACGATCGTGCTGGCTGCCATCATCGCGCTGGCGGCGGGGCTCGCCCCGGTGCCGCTCGTCTTCTTCGCCGCGGCCGTGCTGCTGATCGCCTTCCGCTGCGTGCCCCTGCGCGAGGCCTATCACAGCATCGATGCGCCGATCCTGCTCATGCTGGCGGCACTGATCCCCGTATCGGATTCGCTGCGGACGACCGGCGCGACCGATCTCTTCGCCTCCTGGCTCGCCATGATCGGCGGCGGATTGCCGGGCTGGGCCTCGGTTGCGCTCATCCTGGTGGCGGCGATGGCGGTGACGCCGTTCCTCAACAATGCCGCGACGGTGCTGGTCATGGCCCCGATCGGCGCAGGTTTCGCGAAGAACCTCGGCTACAATCCCGATGCCTTCCTGATGGCGGTGGCGATCGGGGCTGCCTGCGACTTCCTCACGCCGATCGGCCATCAGTGCAACACGCTGGTGATGGGGCCGGGCGGCTATCGTTTCAGCGACTACGCAAGGCTCGGCGCCCCGCTGTCCCTGCTGGTCATCCTGCTCGCGGTGCCGATGATCCTGCTTGTCTGGCCGCTCAAGTAACTACAGCCAGCCGTTGCGCTTGAAGCGCCAGTAGAGCACGGCGCAGGACGTCAGGATCACGCCGATCACGACGTAGTAGCCGTACTGCATCTCCAGTTCCGGCATGTTCTTGAAGTTCATGCCGTAGATGCCGGCCAGCGCCGTCGGCACGGCCAGGATGGCGGCCCAGGATGCGAGGCGCTTGGTGATCAGGCTTTCCTGGCTCTGCCCGACCAGCAGGCTCGCCTCGAAGGCGAAGGCAAGGACCTCGCGCAGACTGTCGATCTTCTCCTGCACGGTGCGGACATGGTCGGTCACGTCGCGGAACATCGGCGCGAGCGTCGGACGGACCTGCGGCACCGTGCCGTTCATCAGGCGCTGGCAGACATCGACCAGCGGCGCCACCGCATTGCGCAGGCGCAGCAGGTCGCGCCTGAGCATGTAGAGCCGCTCGATATCGGAGCGCGCCATCGGCTTGGCCAGGACCTTGTCCTCGATCTCCTCGACCTCGTCATGGATCGCTTCGAGCACCGGCATGTAGTTGTCGACGATGAAATCGAGGATCGCATAGAGGATGAAATCCTCGCCCTTCGCCAGCGAGGTCGGGCAGGTCTCCCAATGCTGCCGCACCGACTTGTACGAGGTCGAGGCGCCGTGCCGGACGCTGACGATATAGCCGCGCCCGACGAAGATATGGGTCTCGCCGAAGGCGATGCGCCCCTCGATCAGTTGCGCCGTGCGCGCGACGACGAAGAGCGCGTCGCCGTATTGCTCGAGCTTGGGCCGCTGATGCGCGTTGGTCGCGTCCTCGACGGCGAGCGGATGCAGGTTGAACTGCTGCTGCACGCAGCGCAGCAGCGCGGGCTCCGGCTCGCACAGGCCGATCCAGACGACATGGTCGTCCTTGCGCGCCCATTCGCCGGCTTCGGTGACCGGAATGTCGGCAACGCGCACGCCATGGACATAGACGCCGGACGCGACGACCCCGTCCTGATGCGGGTGGTCCTGTTCGAGCGGACCGGCGGCGCGCGCCGCTTCCCGCGCGGCGGAGGGCGTGAGCGGGACTTCAGAGACTGACATGCGACCACCTCGCCGATCGCTGGATCATCGAAGCGCAGGCTAGAACCGTTCGATCCTCGTGGGAAACACTTTTCCGGCAAAAGGGGATGATGCTGCGGCGGCCTCGCCACCTCCGCTGACCGATCGAGATGTCATCCCGGGCGACCGCAGGGAGACCCGGGATCCATGCCGGAACGTTTCCGATGAAGGTTCAGGCATGGATCCCGGATCTCCGCTTCGCTGCGTCCGGGATGACATCTGAACTTGAGAGTTCTGGAGAATATTTTTATCGCGCTGAGATCAAAAACAGAAGTATCCGCTTTTGCACCAGCCGGTTCGGGAGGTGTATAGGAACATTCATCTACGGCCATGGGCCGAGCCAGAAGAGATCCTGTCATGACCACCGCAATTCCCCGGACCGGCTCAGCCGGCGCCGGTTCAAAACCGTTCTATTCCAGCTTCGGCTTCCAGGTCCTGGCCGCGATGGCGATCGGCCTCGTCCTCGGCTGGATCGCGCGCAACATGGGCCAGGTCGCGCCGGGCCAGCCGAACTGGCTGGCCGTCACGCTCGCGACGACCGGCTCGATCTTCGTGCAGCTCCTGCAGGCGCTGGTGCCGCCGCTGATCTTCACCGCGATCGTCGCCTCGATCAGCAATCTCCGGCAGCTCTCGAACGCCGCCGCTTTGGTCTGGCAGACGCTGCTCTGGTTCGCGATCACCGCCTTCATCGCCGTGCTGATCGGCATCGCGCTCGGCCTCATCATCCAGCCCGGCATCAATGCCGGCGTCGCCGCCGCCAGCGCCAAGGCGCCGGGCTCGGTCGGCTCCTGGCTCGATTTCCTGAAGGGCCTCGTCCCCGCCAACATGTTCGGCCTGCAGGCGACGACGCAGGTCAGCGGTAGCGGCGCGACCACGCGTCTCGGCTTCAACGTGCTGCAACTGCTGGTGATCTCGATCGTCGTCGGCGTCGCCGCGCTGAAGGTCGGCGAGCGCGCCAACAGCTTCCTCGCCCTCAACGAGTCGTTCCTGGCGATCGTCCGCAAGGTCCTGTGGTGGGTGATCCGGCTCACGCCGATCGGCACTATCGGCCTGCTCGGCAACGCGGTCGCGCAATATGGCTGGCAGACGCTGGAGCAGCTCTCCTGGTACGCCTTCGCCGTCTATCTCGGCCTCGCGATCGTGCTGCTCGTTGTCTACCCGGCGCTGCTCATCCTGCACGGGCTGTCGCCGGTGCGCTTCTTTGCGGGCGCCTGGCCGGCGATCCAGCTCGCTTTCGTTTCGCGCTCCTCGATCGGAACCTTGCCGGTGACCGAGGCCGTGACCGAGAAGAGCCTCGGCGTGCCCCGCGAATACGCCGCCTTTGCCGTGCCGCTCGGCGCGACCACCAAGATGGACGGTTGCGCCGCGATCTATCCGGCGATCTCCGCGATCTTCGTCGCGCAGTTCTACAGCGTGCCGCTCGGCATCCAGGAATACGTCCTGATCGCCTTCGTCTCGGTGATCGGCTCGGCCGCGACCGCCGGCCTCACCGGCGCGACCGTCATGCTGACGCTGACGCTCTCGACGCTCGGCCTGCCGCTCGCCGGCGTCGGCCTGCTGCTTGCCATCGACCCGATCCTCGACATGGGCCGCACGGCGGTGAACGTTGCCGGTCAGGCGCTGGTGCCGACCCTGGTCGCCAAGCGTCAGGGCATGCTCGATCAGGCGCAGTATGATCGCGCCGGCGATATCGAGGCGATCGACGCGACGCCCCGCGCTGCGTGACTTAAGAGTGGCCTGGGGCGGCGGCTGCCTCAGGCCATCACCTTGCTGACGACCTGCTTCAGCGCCGAGCCGTCGCGCTCCAGCCAGCCGGGAACCGGCAGGTTCTTGGAGCGCAGGAATTCCGGGTTGAACAGCTTCGACTGGTAACGCGTGCCGTAGTCGCAGAGCACCGTCACGATGGTGTGGCCCGGCCCCATCTGCTTCGCCAGCCGGATCGCCCCGGCGACGTTGATGCCGGATGAGCCGCCGAGGCACAGGCCCTCCTGCTCCAGCAGGCCGAAGACGATCTGCACCGCTTCCGCATCCGGGATCTGGAAGGCGATATCGACCGGCGCGTCCACCAGATTGGCGGTGATCCGGCCTTGGCCGATGCCCTCGGTGATCGAGGAGCCCTCGGCCTTGAGCACGCCCGTCGTGTAGTAGGAATACAGCGCCGCGCCCATCGGATCGGCGAGCCCGGTCGTGACCTTGGGGTTGCGCGCCTTCAACGCCATGCCGACGCCGGCCAGCGTCCCGCCCGAGCCGACCGCGCAGATGAAGCCGTCGACCTTACCCGCGGTCTGCTCCCAGATTTCCGGGCCGGTCGTGTCGAGATGGCCCTGGCGGTTCGCGACATTGTCGAACTGGTTGGCCCAGACCGCGCCATTGGGCTCGCTCTTCGCCAGTTCCTCGGCGAGGCGGCCGGAGACCTTCACGTAATTGTTGGGGTTGGCATAGGGCGCGGCCGGCACCTCGACCAGCGTCGCGCCGGCCAATCGCAGCATGTCCTTCTTTTCCTGGCTCTGCGTTTCCGGGATGACGATGACCGAGCGATAGCCCAGCGCATTGCCGACGAGCGCGATGCCGATGCCGGTATTGCCGGCCGTGCCCTCGACGATGACGCCGCCGGGCTTCAACTGCCCCTTCGCCTCGGCATCGCGGATGATGGCAAGCGCGGCGCGGTCCTTCACCGACTGGCCGGGATTCATGAACTCGGCCTTGCCGAGGATGGTACAGCCGGTCTCCGCCGAGGCGCGCTCCAGCTTAATGAGCGGGGTGTTGCCGATGGCTTCGATGACGCCGTTGCGGATAGTCATGGCAGGATTTCCCAATTCGTCCCTGACCTGATAGGCGAAAGCCTCTCAGCGGTCACCAGCCAGCGGGCTTTACGCCCCGAGTTCGGAACAATGCCAGTCGCCAAGCCGCAAGCCGGAGAGATTTCTTCTCCGAAGCTCGCCATGAACGAAATCCTGACCGTCGATCGCCTCGGCCAGAAGGGCGACGGCATCGTGCAGGCCGCGTCGGGCAGCATCTTCATTCCCTATGCGTTGCCGGGCGAGACCGTGCGTGCCGTGGTCGATGGCGAGCGCGGCCATCTCGTCGAGATCATCGCGCCGTCCGAGTCCCGCATCGCCGCGATCTGCCCGCTCTTCACCCGCTGCGGCGGCTGCGCTGCGCAGCACATGGCGCCCGGCCTTTACCGCGAGTGGAAGCGCCAGCAGGTCGTCACCGCCTTGAGCCGAGCCGGCATTGAGGCGCCGGTTGGCGATCTCGTCGATGCCCATGGCGCAGGCCGCCGCCGCGTCACCTTCCATGCCCGCCGCGAGGGCGAGGCAATGGTCGTCGGATTCATGGCGGCGCGCAGCCACGATCTGATTTCGGTCGAGGCCTGCCCGGTGCTGGCGCCGGGGCTCGATCGGGCCCCCGCTGTCGCGCTGATGCTGTCCAACCGCATGGGCGGCGCCAACAAGCCGCTCGATATCCAGGTCACCGCTTCGGAAGCAGGGCTCGATGTCGATATCCGCGGCCATGGCCCACTCGGTGACAAACTCCGCCTCGCGCTGACGCAGCTTGCCGAACGGCTCGATCTGGCCCGACTCTCCAACCATGGCGAGATCGTCGTCGAACGTCGCTCGCCCTTGCAGCGCATGGGCAAGGCGCTGGTCGCGCCGGCTGCAGGCGGCTTCCTGCAAGCGACGGCGGCAGGCGAAGAGGTGCTTGCCGGGCTCGTCATGGCGGCGCTGCCCAATGGCAAGCGCGCGGCCGATCTCTTCGCCGGTTGCGGCCCGTTCAGCTTCCGCATCGCGGAGAAGATGCAGGTGCTGGCCGTCGAAAGCGACAAGGCGGCGATGCTGGCACTGGCGAAGGGCGCCGGCGCGACGCAAGGCCTTAAACCCATTGCGACCGAGACGCGCGATCTCTTCCGCCGCCCGCTTCTGGAGCATGAGCTCAACGCCTTCGACGTGATCGTGCTCGATCCGCCGCGTGCCGGCGCGGAGGCGCAGGTCAAGCGCTTGGCGGCTTCCAAGGTCAAGGACGTGATCTACGTCTCCTGCGATGCGGCGAGCTTCGCGCGTGACGCCGCGACCCTCGTTGCGGGCGGCTATGCGCTAGAGGCCGTGACGCCGGTCGACCAGTTCCGCTATTCCGCTCATGTCGAGCTCGTCGGCGTGTTCCGGCGGGGCAGGAAGGGCTAGGGCTTCAGGATGAGCGCAATTCTCGATCGCATGGCCGGTATCGTCGGCGCGAAGAACATCATCACCGATGCCGACGCGATGGTGCCCTATCTCAAGGAATGGCGCGATCTCTTCCGCGGCAAGGCGCAAGGCATCGTCCGCCCCGGCTCGACCGCCGAAGTCGCGGAGCTCGTGAAGCTCGCAGCGGAGACCGGCACGGTGCTGGTGCCGCAGGGCGGCAATACTGGCCTCGTCGGCGGCCAGATCCCGATTTCCGAGGGCCGTGAGGTCATCCTCTCGCTGCAGCGCCTCGACAAGATCCGCGCCGTCGACACCGATGGCGACACGATGATCGTCGAGGCCGGCGTCACCCTGAAGCGCGCTCAGGATGCGGCGGAAGCCGCGGGTCGGCTCTTCCCGCTCTCGCTGGCTTCCGAAGGCTCCTGCACCATCGGCGGCAATCTCTCGACCAATGCCGGCGGCACCGCCGTGCTGGCTTATGGCAATGCCAGGGAGCTCTGCATGGGCCTTGAGGTCGTGCTGCCGGACGGGCGCATCTGGAACGGCCTGCGCCAGCTCCGCAAGGACAACACCGGCTACGACCTGAAGAACCTCTTCATCGGCGCCGAGGGCACGCTCGGCATCATCACCGCCGCCGTGCTGAAGCTCTTCCCCGCGCCGGCTGCGCGCGCCACCGCCTTCCTCGCCGTGCCCGATCCGGCAGCCGCGCTCGAACTGCTCAACGCCGCCAAGGCCGGCGCCGGCGGCACGCTCACCACCTTCGAATTGATGCCGCGCATCGGCATGGATTTCGTGCTGCGCCACGCCTCCGGCACGCGCGATCCGCTTTCCGAGCCGTCGCCCTGGTATGTGCTGATGGAGGTCTCCGCCCAGCAGGCCTCGGGGCTCGACGAGCATGTCGAAGCTTTCCTCGGCGAAGCGCTGGAGAACGGCATCGTCACCGACGCCGCCCTGGCGGGCTCGCTGACGCAGCGTGCCGATTTCTGGAAGCTGCGCGAGATGCTCTCGGAGGTGCAGACCTATGAGGGTGGCTCGATCAAGCACGACGTCTCCGTGCCGATCCATGCGACGCCCGAATTCCTGGCGCGCGCCATTACCGCGGTCGAGGCGATGGTGCCGGGCTGCCGGCCGGTGCCCTTCGGCCATCTCGGCGACGGCAACATCCATTTCAACGTCAGCCAGCCGGTCGGCGCGGACAAGGCCGGCTTCCTCGCCCGCTGGAGCGAGATGAACGCGGCGGTCCACGCCATCGTCGCCGAGCTCCACGGCTCGATCTCGGCCGAGCACGGCATCGGCCGCCTGAAGCGCGACCTGCTGCCGGGCGTGAAGGACCCGGTCGAGCTCGACCTGATGCGGACGCTGAAGAAGACGCTCGATCCGCAGGGCATCCTGAACCCAGGCGCCGTGCTGGCGGCGAAGTAAGTCGGATCGGCAAGTAAGCTCTGACACCGCGGGGAACCCTCTCCCGGAGGGAGAGGGGATCCCGCGCGCCTTCTTTGAGCGGTGCGCGATGGCGACGCCTCAAGGCGTCGCGACATACCCGTCCCGGCGCGGGTCGGCGGCACCCGTAAACACCCCGGTCGCGGGGTCGACCGCGACCGCCTGCATGCCGCCGCAGCGCATCGTCCAGCCGACATCGAAGGCGCGCGCCTCGTGCCCGCGCTTGACCAGCTCGGCGATCGTCTCCGGCGTGATCCGGTTCTCGATCTCGACGAGGCGGCCGTCCCAGAGACGCGCTCGCGGCGCCTCGATCGCCTCCTGCAGGGGCAGGCCGTAGACGAGATGCTGGACCATGGCCTGTGCCTGCGTCTGCATGATGCCGTAGCTGCCGGGCGTGCCCAGCGCGAGCACCGGCTTGCCGTCGCGGGTCGAGAGCGAGGGCGACATGCACATCGGCAATTCGTCGCCGGGCTTGGAGCGGTTCGGGCTGCCGGGCTGGACATCTGCCCAGTACAGGAAGTTGTTGAAGCACAACCCCGTGCCGGGCACGACGACGCCGCTCCCGAACGGGCTGCCGAGGCTCTGCGTGATGCAGATCAGGTTGCCGTCGCTGTCGGCGACCGAGAGCGAGGTCGTGTGCGCCGGGTCTTCCTGGTCCTGCGGCACCCACTGCTCGGTCGGCCCGGTCACCGGCTTGCCGTCGGTCAGGCGCTGGCGCAGCTGCGCGACCGAAGCCTCCGACATGATCTCGGCGAGTTTCTCTGGCGAGGGGTTGTTATGGGCGATGCGCTCGCCGGCCGCGAGACGGATCGCGCGATAGACGAGGTCGAGATGATCGGCCCCGTCCCTCGGCTTCGACGCAAGATCGACCCCGTCGAGCAGCTTGAGCGTCAACAGGAACTGGAAACCCTCGCAGGGCGGCGGCGGCACATGCACCGACAGTCCCTTGAAGCTCACAGCCATCGGCTCGCGCCAGACCGTCTTCACCGCGGCGAGGTCGGCCATGGTCAGCGAACCGCCGAGCGCCTGCAGATGCGCGATGATCTTCTCGCCGAGCGCACCGCGATAGAAATGATCCGGCCCCTTCTCGGCGATCTCGCTCAACGTCTGGGCGAGATCGGACTGGACGAGCACCGAGCCGAGATGCATCGCGCCATGGGGCTGGTAGTTCTTCGACCAGGCCGGATAGAGCGCCGGGATTTTTTCCAGGAGCGGGTCGTTCTCCTCGAATTCCGCCGCCCCGAACTCGGCCAGCGCGAAACCGTCCCGCGCCAGCGCGATTGCCGGCGCGAAGACCTCGGCCAGCGATTTGCGGCCATAGGTCTTCACCAGCTCGCACCAGCCGGCGAGATTGCCGGGCGAGGCGACGGCGAGCGCGCCGCGTTCCAGATCGGTGCGCTGGCTGAAACGGTCCGCCGGGAAGCTCGCCGGGATCGGCGGCACGAAATCGAGCACGCGCACCCGCTTCTCGGCCGCGACCCACATGGTCGACAGGCCCATGCCGGCGAGCCCCGACATGAAGGGCTCGACCACGTTGAGGGCGGCGGCCGTGGCCGCGGCGGCATCGAAGGCGTTGCCGCCCTGCGCCAGCAGCCTTGCGCCGGCCTGTGCCGCCAATGGATGGGCCGCGGCGACCATGCCGTGGCGAGAGGTCATCGTGGGGCGGCGGCCATGCATCGTCAGTCTCCTCCTCGTCGTCTTCTGGCGACGATCAGAGCACGAATCCGGCGCTAGAACAGGCTGCCTTGCCCGTCATCCGCGGGAGGCCGGGTCGCTTTGCGCGCATGGCGCTTCGGTTCCTCGGGAGCCTCCTCGGGCGGAAGCTCGGCCAGCGACAACTGGATCTCGGCGGCGTCGTTGGCGACCTTGTTGACCGCGTTGCCGATCGCGATGGCCTCCAGCAGATCGTCAGGCGGCGGCCTCAGCAGGCGCGCGGTCTGTTCCGGCGTCGCCTGCGGATCGAGCCAGGCCTGGTGGTCGCGCGGATCGAGGATGATCGGGCTGCGGTGATGGATCGGGGCCATCGTGCCGTTCGCCGGCCCCGTCATCATCGCAACGGTGTCGATCTCCGATCCGTCAGGCGAGTGCCAGGTCTCCCAGAGAGCTGCGAAGGCGAAGAGGCCGCGATCGGGCTTGCGGAACAGGAAGGCTTCGCTCTGCGCCTGCTTGCCGGTGCCGCTGCGCCGCCACTCGTAGAAGGCATCGGCCGGCAGCAGGCAGCGCCGCCGCGTCAGGGCGTTGCGGAAGGAGGGCTTCTCGGCGGCGCTCTCCATGCGGATATTGATGACGAGCGGGAAATCCTTGGGATCCTTGACCCAGCCGGGGATGAAGCCCCAGCGCATCAGCATGAACTGCGGCGCGCCGTCATGCGGCCTGACGACCGGCACCGGCTGCGTCGGCGCGATATTGTAGCGTGGCGGGAAGTTCGGCTGCTCGCGATAGCCGAAGGTCTCGCGCATCGCCTCGGGGGGCAGGGTGATCGCATAGCGTCCGCACATGCCCGCTGTTTACGTCGAGACGAGCGGTCGGAATCAACACTTTATTTGCGGTTGCACGAACATAGTCGCCCCGGTTTGGGGTAGCGGATGAGCGTCATCGCGGCGGATATGCTGGCTGGAACGGCGGCCGATCGGCTCGACGCCGGTGCTTATCCGCGCCTGTCGACCGATTTCCTCAATCGCTTCAGCGAAGCCTTGATGCTGATCGAGATGGTCGGGATGGACGAGACGATCCTCGCCGATCTCAAGGCCTGGCAATCCGTCGGCTATCGCGAGCATTTCGCCACCTCGGCCCTGCGCTGCGCGGCGTCCGCGCTCGCTGCCTATGACGACCTGAACCCGAACCGGGCCCGGGCCTTCGACGAGGCGTGCCACGCCATGACGCGGCTGGTGCGGACGGTGACCGCGCTCCTCGCCGAAACGCCGCCTCCGGCGGAATTGCCGGTGATCATCGAGGTCGCCGGTGAGGCCCTGCGTCGGCAGATCGCCCGTGCGACCCAGTTCATCAACGCGAACGGCACGATCGATATCGGAGTGTTCGACGACACGGCCTTGCAGGCGCAGATCGACGCGCTGCTGGCACGCTGATCGGGCATTCGTTTCGGCAATCCGGCTTCCAACGGAACCACGCCGTCATCCCGGACAAGCGGCGCAGCCGCGGCGATCCGGGATCCATCGTGGAGTGCGGAGCCTTCCGATGGATCCCGCGGCGAGCCCGGGAAGACGCGGCGTTTCCGAGGAAAATGAGAACGTATTAGCGCCGCGCGCCGACGAGAAACTCGCGATTGCCGTCGCCGCCCTCGATCGGCGAGGGAATCGGTCCATCGACTGTAAAGCCGAGCGCTTGCAGCGTCGCGACGATCTCGTCGCAAACCTGCAACTGGATCGCTTCGTCGCGCACGATGCCTTTCTTGAGCGCGGCGCGTCCGGCCTCGAATTGCGGCTTGATCAGCGCGGCGATGCCGGCGGCAGGCGCGAGCAGGGCAGCGACCGCCGGCAGGACCAGCTTGAGCGAGATGAAGCTGACATCGATCGCCGCGAGGCTCGGCCGCTCGGGCAGCGCCTCGACAGCCAGCGTGCGGATATCCTGCCCCTCGAAGCTGGTGACGCGTGGATAGGTCCGCAGCGAGGCGTGGAGCTGGTCGCGCCCGACATCGACGGCGACGACATGGCGTGCATCGCGTTGCAGCAGGAGGTCGGTGAAGCCGCCGGTCGAGGAGCCGACATCGAGACAGGTCAGCCCCTGCGGATCGAAGCCGAAGGCATCGAGCGCGCCCGCCAGTTTCAGCCCACCGCGCGAGACGTAAGGATGCGGCGCCTGCGCGGTCAGCACCGCATCGCCGGCCACCATCTCGGAGGCCTTGCGCACGGGGGCGCCATTGGCGGTAACCAGCCCGGCCGCGATTGCGGCCTGCGCCCGCGCCCGGCTCTCGAAGAAGCCGCGCTCGACGAGCAACTGATCGGCCCGGCTTTTCATGGCAGGGATGTCAGGCCAGCTTCACCGCGCTCGGCGTGCCCAGCGCAGCCTCGACGGCCTTGACGATGCCGGCGGCGTCGAGCCCGGCTGCCGCATACATGGCGTCCGGCTTGTCATGGTCCTGGAACACGTCCGGCAGAGTCAGGCTCCGGATCTTCAGGCCGGCATCGAGCGCGCCGTTCTGCGCCAGCAGATGCAGGACATGGCTGCCGAAGCCGCCGACCGAGCCTTCCTCGACCGTCACGAGAACCTCGTGCTCGCGCGCGAGCTTCAGGATCAGAGCCTCGTCCAGCGGCTTGGCGAACCGGGCATCGGCGACGGTCGTCGACAGGCCGCGCTGCGCCAGCAGCTCGGACGCCTTGAGGCATTCGGCCAGACGCGTCCCGAGCGAGAGCAGCGCGATCCGCGTGCCTTCGCGGACGATGCGGCCCTTGCCGATCTCCAAGGGCACGCCGATGTCGGGCATCTCGACGCCGACGCCTTCGCCGCGCGGATAGCGGAAGGCGATCGGCCCCTCGTCATAGGTCGCTGCGGTCGCGACCATATGGGTCAGCTCCGCCTCGTCGGCGGCGGCCATCACCACCATGTCGGGCAGGCAGGCGAGATAGGCGATGTCGAAGGAACCGGCATGGGTCGCGCCGTCGGCGCCGACGAGCCCGGCGCGGTCGAGCGCGAAACGCACCGGCAGCTTCTGAATCGCCACGTCATGGACGATCTGGTCGTAGGCGCGTTGCATGAAGGTCGAGTAGATCGCGACGAACGGCTTGTAGCCCTCGGTCGCGAGGCCGGCCGCGAAGGTCACCGCATGCTGCTCGGCGATGCCGACATCGAAGGTCCGGCCCGGAAACTCCTTGCCGAAGGCATCGAGCCCGGTGCCCGAGGGCATCGCGGCGGTGACGGCGACGACTTTGTCGTCCTCCCGCGCCTGCTTGATCAGGGCCTGGGCGAACACGTTGGTATAGCTCGGCGCATTGGCCGGCGCCTTGGCCTGCAGGCCGGTGACGGGGTCGAACTTGACGACGGCATGATACTTGTCGGCCGTCGCCTCGGCCGGGGCGTAGCCCTTGCCCTTCTGCGTCACGACATGGACGAGGATCGGCCCGTTGCCGGCGTCGCGCACATTGCGCAGCACCGGCAGAAGATGGTCGAGATTGTGCCCGTCGATCGGCCCGACATAGTAGAAGCCGAGCTCCTCGAACATCGTGCCGCCGGTCCAGAAACCGCGCGCATATTCCTCGGTGCGCCGCGCCTTGTCGTGGAAGAAGCGCGGCAGCTTCTCGGCGAGCTGCTTGGCGACCTCGCGCAGCGAACGATAGGTCCGGCCCGAGACGAGGCGCGCGAGATAGGCCGACATCGCGCCGACCGGCGGCGCGATCGACATGTCGTTGTCGTTGAGGATGACGATCAGCCGCGAATCGAGCGCGCCGGCATTGTTCATCGCTTCATAGGCCATGCCGGCTGACATCGCGCCGTCGCCGATCACGGCGATGACGTTGTTCTTGCGGCCGGCGAGATCGCGCCCGACCGCCATGCCGAGCCCGGCCGAGATCGAGGTCGAGGAATGCGCGGCGCCGAACGGGTCGTATTCGCTTTCCGAGCGCTTGGTGAAGCCAGAGAGCCCGCCGCCCTGCCGCAAGCTGCGGATGCGGTCGCGCCGCCCCGTCAGGATCTTGTGCGGATAGGCCTGGTGGCCGACATCCCAGATCAATCGGTCGCGCGGCGTGTCGAAGACATGATGCAGCGCGACGGTCAGCTCGACCACGCCTAAGCCCGCGCCGAGATGCCCGCCGGTGACGGACACGGCGTCGATCGTCTCGAGCCGCAGCTCGTCGGCGACCTGGCGCAGCTTGGCGTCGTCGAGGGCCCGCAGGTCGGCGGGGCCGTGGATCGTATCGAGGAGCGGCGTGGCGGGACGGGGCACGAGGCTGTCTGATCCTTCACTGGAATAGCTTCGAAATAGAGCCTGCGCGGCGCGCTTGCAAACCGCGCCTGTATTTTCGGCCTGGTCCTCCGCTGGCGCCGGCCTTGCCACGAAACGGGTGGTTCCGTCGCCGGCAACGGATTTCACTGCGCCCACGACCATTTCCGGGAACGCAACGTCATGCATCCGACCGATCACACGCCTTTGCCGATGGCATTTCGTCGCATCGGCTGGTCCAACCTCTTCGCCCAGTTCTCGGAGCAGATCGCGCTTGCCGCCGCGCCTCTGGCCGCGGTTTTGCTGCTCGCGGCCGGGCCGGCCGAGACCGGCTGGCTCCAGACCGCGCAGACCTTGCCTTTCCTCCTGCTCTCGATTCCCGCCGGTCTGATGGTCGATCGCGCCTCGCGGCGCCGCCTCATGGTCGGCACGGAGGCATTGCGGGCGGTGTCCCTGCTGGCGATCCCGCTTCTGCTCGCGGCAGGCAGCCTCAACCCGACCTGGCTCGCCCTGATCGGTGCGCTCGGTGCCATCGGCACGGTCTGCTACAGCGTCGCGGCGCCAGCCTTCGTTCCCTCGGTCGTGCCGCGCGCTCAGTTGGCCGATGCCAATCGCTGGCTGGAGCTGGCGCGCAGCGCCGCCTATGCCGGCGGCCCGGCGCTCGGTGGCGCGCTCGTCGGCTGGATCGGTGTCTCCACCGCCTATGGGCTGGCGGCCGGGCTCTCGATCCTCGCCATGCTGCTGCTCACCGGCCTGCCGAAGGATGAGGCGCCGTCCGGGCCGCGCCGCGATCTGCTTGATGATCTGAAGGAAGGCGCCCGCTTCGTCGCCGGCCACGACCTGCTCCGGCCGATCCTGATGACGGCGGTGTTCTTCAACGTCTCCTGGTTCATCTTCCAGGCGATCTATGTCGCCTATGCCGTCCAGAATCTGGGCCTGAGCGCGACGCAAGTCGGCTTCACGCTCGGCATCTACGGCGCGGGCATGATCGTCGGAGCCATCCTCGCGCCAGTCATCGCGAAGCAGGTCACCTTCGGGACGCTGATCCTGCTCGGGCCCTTCGCCGGACTTTGCGCGGCCGGCGTGATGCTCGCGACGCTCTGGATGCCCTCGGTCTATCTGGTCGCCGCGAGCTTCTTCCTCTTCGGCGTCGGGCCGATCATCTGGACGATCTCGACCATGACATTGCGCCAGGCGGTGACGCCCAACGCGATGCTCGGCCGCGTCTCGGCCCTGATCATGACCGCGACCTTCGGCGCGCGGCCGGTGGGCGCGGCGATCGGCGCCACCGTGGCGGCCCATCTCGGCATCGCCGCCTGCCTCGCGCTGGCGACGGCAGGTTTCCTGATCCAGTTGCTGCTGATCGGCTTCTCGCGAGTGCCGCAACTGCGGGACATCTCCGAGGCCGCGTGAGCCTATGCCGTCATTCCGGGGCAGGCCAAAGGCCTGAGCCCGGAATCCAGAACCGATATGGGCTTTCAGTTCGAGCGACGGCCCGACAGCGTCTTTCTTGGAAAAGGCGTCGATTCTGGATTCCGGGCTCGATCCTTCGGATAGCCCCGGAATGACAGACAAACCTGAGGCGTGGATGATGACCTGAAGACGTCGCCTTAGCCTTCCGGGAGCGGGATGAATTCGCTCTCGTCGCCGGGCACGGTGTCGAAGCGGCCGGTCTTCCACTCGTGCTTGGCCTGCTCGATGCGCTCCTTCGAGGAAGAGACGAAATTCCACCAGATGTTGCGCGGGCCGTCCATCGGCTCGCCGCCGACGATCATCACGCGGGCCTGGTCGATGGCGAGGATCGAGATCCGGTCGCCCGGCTTGAAGACGAGGAGCTGGCCGGCGCCGAATTCGTCGCCGGCGATGTCGACCTTGCCGGAGACGATATAGATCGCGCGCTCGTCATAGTCGGGGTCGAGCGGCAGGATCGAGCCGGGCGAAAGCACCGCCTCGGCATAGAGCGCATCCCACGGGAACTTGACCGGCGAGGTCTGGCCATAGGCCGAGCCCATGATCAGGCTGATGCGCTTGCCGCCCTCGACGATGCGCGGCAGGTCCTCAGCGCCATGATGCTTGAACTCGGGCGCGGTCTCCTCATGCGTCTTTGGCAAAGCGAGCCAGGCCTGGATGCCGTAGAGCTTCGGGCCGGTGGCGCGCGCTTCCATGCCGGTGCGCTCGGAATGGACGATGCCGCGTCCGGCCGTCATCAGGTTCACCGCGCCGGGCTTGATCGCGAGCGCCGTGCCGAGCGAGTCGCGATGCATGATCTCGCCGTCGAACAGATAGGTCACGGTCGAGAGCCCGATATGCGGATGCGGGCGGACGTCCAGCCCTTCGCCGAGATGGAACTCGGCCGGGCCCATCTGGTCGAAGAAGATGAAGGGGCCGACCATGCGCTGGCCGATCGCCGGCAGCGCCCGGCGGACCTGGAAGCCGCCAAGGTCATGGGAACGCGGCACGATCACCTTCTCGATCGCCTCGCAGGAGCGGGCATCGCCCAGGATCGGATCGTCGGCGGGCAGTTGCGACATGAGGGCCTCCTTGGTTAAGGCCGAATCTGACCCCGCTGGGGCCGGCAGGCAAGCGCCGGATCGCAACCGGCCGCTGGCAGAAATGCAATGCCGCGACGCCCGAGGCGCCGCGGCATTGCCTAAGGATTGTCATTGCGGTGCGACAGGCGCCGACCGGGAGAGCGGCTCAGTTCTCGACGTCGAGCGGGGCAGCGCCCGTCGGCTTGCCGTCGGCACCGAGCGTGATGCGCTCGATGCGGGCTTCCGCCTGCTTCAGCAGGGCGTCGCAGCGTGCCTTCAGCGCTTCGCCGCGGGTGTAGATCGCGATCGATTCCTCGAGCGGGACGTCGCCGCGCTCCAGCCGCGCGACGATGGCTTCGAGTTCCTTCATCGCCGCCTCGAAGGGCAGGGCGGCGACATCGGCGTTGGTCTTCTCTTCGCTCACGGCCTGATTCCTCTTTGCGGGTGAGCTTATCGGCCGGAGCGCGTCCGGCCGCAACCCGTCTCGGGGCGCTCCTGACTTAGACCGGCAGGGCCGAGGTCTTCTTGATCGTGCGTAGGGTCAGCGTCGATTGCACGCGCGTGACCCCCGGCAATTGCGTGATGATATCGGTGTGGATGCGCTCGAAATCGGCGCTGTCGCGATAGATCACCCGCATCAGATAGTCATGCGCGCCGGCCAGCAGATGGCATTCGAGGATCTCGGGCAGGCTCTGCACCGCCTGCTCGAAGCTCTCCAGCGAGGCGCGGCCCTGCTGGTCGAGCGTGACGAAGACGAAGGCCGTGCCGGGGAAGCCCGCGATCTTGTCGTCGAGCATCATCGCATAGCCGCGGATCAGGCCGCTGTCCTCGAGCTGGCGCACGCGGCGCAGGCAGGCGGAGGGCGAAAGATGCACCTTCTCGGCGAGGTCCGAATTGGTGATGCGCCCGTCCTGCTGGAGAATCCGCAGGATGGAGCGGTCGCGGGAATCGAGCTCGATCGTCGTGGTCACTGTGAAAGCCTCCCGCGGGATGCATCGTCGCAAATTTCGCCGGATGCAAGCAATCTTCTGCAGCGATCCGGCGTAAGCGCCGTAGCATTGGCAGCGTTGGCGGAGAAAGCTTGCAGGAAACTGCGTGGCCGGAAGCGGGAATTCAGCCGAGCGGCATGGCGAAAGGCGTGCCTTCGAAGGCGTCGGCGCCGCGCCCGATTCGCTCGATCGCGCGGATCATCCGCCCGCCCCGCCCGAGCGCGGCATCGGCCAGCGCCACGAGCCGAGCATTCGGCGTGGCAGAAGGGGCGGCGGCGCGTAGTGCGTCGGCCGCTTCGTCCTCGTCGCGATCGGGGTTGAGCGTGCAGGCGGCGATATAGGCGGCTGCCGTCGAGCGGCTGATCCCGGCCCAGCAATGGATCAGCATCGGCTCCGCACGGTCCCAATCGCGAACGAAAGCGAGCAGCCGCCCTACATGCTCCTGGCCGGCGAGGACATGGCCGTCCAGCGCCTGGTTGATGTCGGACATGCCCAGGAAAAGATGCCGCTCCGGCGCGATTCCGGCCGGCCGCGCGACCGTGGTGCCGAGATTGATCAGCGTCACGAGATGCCGGGCGCGGACGGCCGCGACGGTCTCGTCCAGGCGCGACAGCGGGGAAACGTGCAGGGTGGGCAACGACCGGCTCCGTGGCGATGGACAGACGATAGCATGATCGACAGTGCCGGCATCTCCATGACATGGAGGCGCTCACTCGATCGATCCCGCGCGGACAAGCTCCCCATGAATCTCTGGTTCCGCCTGATCTGGCTCCTGCTGACGACGCGCTTCCGCAAGCGGCTCGACTTGCCGGCAGATGCGTCCGTCCTGCCTTTCCGGGTCTGGTTCCACGATCTCGACACCAGCCTGCACATGAACAATGGCCGCTACTGGACGCTGATGGATCTCGGCCGGCTCGAACTGATGCTGCGCAGCGGCCTCTGGCGGGCGGTCCTGCGCCATCGGTGGCTGCCCGTGGTCAACGCCGGAACGATCCGCTTCCGCCGCGAGATGCGCCTGTTCCGCCCGTTCCGGGTCGAGACGAAGATTATCTGCTGGAGCGAGAACTGGCTGGTGATGCAGCACCGCATGCTGATGCAGGGCCGGGACGGCACCGAGATCGTCGCTGCGGTCGCGCTCGTCAGGGCTGCGCTCTACGACAAGAAGGCGCGGTCCTATGTCCCGGTCGCGCGCCTGCTCGGCGAGATCGGCGTCACGGCCGAGAGCCCGGAGCCGAGCCCGGAAGTCGCGGCCTTCCTCGCCTCGGAAGACGCGATGCGCAACGCCGCCTCGGCCGCTGCCTGAGAGAGCGCTGACTTATCCAAAACTGAGCCCTCATCCTGAGGAGCCACGTGGGCGGCGTCTCGAAGGATGCTGCAGGAGACTCCGGATCCATCTGGAGCATCCTTCGAGACGCAAGCCTATGGCTTGCTCCTCAGGATGAGGGCTCGTTTGTTCTGAAAGGCCAAACCGCTACTCCGCCGCCAACCGCGTCGCGCGCCATTGCGCCAACAGCGCCCGCAAGGCGGCCGGTTTCAACGGCTTGTTGAGCAGGTGCACGTCGAGCGCGTTCGCCGCCTCGCGCACATGCGGCGTCCGGTCCGCGGTGAGCAGGATCGCCGGCATCGGCGTCCGGGCGCGGGCCCGGAGCGCGCTGATCGCGGTCAGGCCGTTGCCGTGGTCGAGATGGTAGTCGGCGATCAGAACATCGGCCTCGCCCTTGCTGCCGACATGCGGCAGCGCTTCTTCCAGGCTGGCGGCGATCGTGACGCGGCAGCCCCAGCCTTCGAGCAGGCGCTTCATGCCGTCGAGGATGGCGGGCTCGTTGTCGATGACGAGAAGCCGCATGCCCGCAAGCTGCCCGGCCGGCGCGTTGCGCGGCGCTGCCGCCGTCGTCATCGGCGGCAGCGGTGCGGCGCGCGGGACCAGGACCGAGAAGCGCGACCCCCGTCCCGGTGCCGAATCGAGCGTCAGCCCATGGTCGAGCGCCCGTGCGATGCGCTGCACGATGGAGAGCCCCAGCCCTAAGCCCCGCGCGACCTTCGCGCCCTGGTCGAGCCGCTGGAACTCGCGGAACACGGTCTTCTGCTTGCTCTGGGGGATGCCGAGCCCCGTATCGATCACCTCGACCGCGACCTGATTGTCGCGGCGCCGGCAGCCGATCAGCACCTTGCCGCTCGGCGTGTACTTGATCGCGTTGGAGATCAGGTTCTGCAGCAGGCGGCGCAGCAGGCGCCGGTCGGAGCGCAATGTCAGGCTGGTCGGCATGAACACCAGCTTCAGGCCCTTTTCCTGGGCGCTGGGTTCGAATTCGCGCTGGAGCTGGCGCATCAGTTCGTCCAGCCGGAAAGAGGAGAGCTCCGGCTTGAGCGCCCCGCCGTCGAGCCGCGAGATTTCCAGAAGCGCGGTCAGGATCTCCTCGACCGCGTCGAGCGAGGCGTCGATATTTTCGGCGAGCTCCGGCTGGCCGCCGCTGCGGTCGCGCTCGACCAGCGAGGTCGCATAAAGCCTGGCGGCATTGAGCGGCTGCAGGATGTCGTGGCTGGCGGCGGCGAGGAAGCGTGTCTTCGAGGCATTGGCGGCCTCGGCCTCGGCCTTGGCGCGCTGGAGTTCGGCGTTGACGTGCAGCAGTTCCTCGGTGCGCTCGGCGACACGGCGTTCGAGGCCTTCGTTGGCGCGCTCGAGCTCCTCCTCGCCGGCGACGGTGTCGCTGATGTCGGTATAGGTCGTGACGAAGCCGCCATCGGGCAGGGCGTTGGTGCGGACCTCGATGACCTTCTTCGACGGGTAGAGCTTGAGGCGAACCGGCTCGCGGTCGTTGATGAAGCTTTCCAGCCGCGCCGCCATCAATTCGTCGCGCGCGCCGCTGCCATAGGCGCCGCGTGCCGCGTTGAAGCGTACGATCTCGTCGAGCCCCGTACCGAAGCGCACCAGCGAGGCCGGCAGGTCGTAGAGTTGGATGAAGGCCTGGTTCCAGGCGAGCAGGCGCAGGTCCCGGTCGAGCACGGTGATGCCCTGGCCGGCATGGTCGAGCCCGTGCTGGAGGATGTCGCGGTTGTACTGGAGCGCGGCCGAGGCGTCGTCGAGCAGTTTGAAGGCCGCCTCGGTCGAGAGATTGCGCCGTTTCAGCAGCAGCGACAGCACGAGGCGCGAGGAAGCCGCGCCGATCGCCGAGGAGAGCAGGTGCTCGCCGAAGCGCAGCAGATGGATATCGGCCTGCCGCCCGCTTTCGGAAGCCTCGCCGCGGCTGAGGTTGAAGCCTTCGAAGGCGCGCTGCGTGCGCTCCGCCCCGAGATAGCGCGCGATCGTCGATTGCAATTCGCCTTCGGTGATCGTGGTGCGCCAGAGCGAGAAGGACTGCGCCATCGTTGCCGGCTGCGACTCGACGAAGGCATTGGCCTGGAGCCGCTCCATCGCATTGGCCGGCCGCAGCAGCGAGAAGCCGATATAGGCGGCGATGTTGAGCCCGAGGCTCCAGAACACGCCATGCGGCAGCGCCGGCCATTCGAGCCCGAGCAGCGCCTCCGGCTTGAGCATCTCCGCTCCGAACGGGCCCTCGGTGACGACGCTGCTCCACCAGCCGCCAGGCAGCGCCAGGCTCGGCATGAGCAATGTATAGGCCCAGACCAGCGTGCCGATCGTCAGTCCCGCCGCAGCGCCCAGCGACGTGCCGCGCCGCCAGATCAGTCCGCCGAAGAAGGCCGGCGCGATCTGTGCCGTCGCGGCGAAGGAGAGCAGGCCGATCGAAACAAGCGCCGCCTCGCCGGAGGCACGGTAATAGAGATAGCCGAGCAGGATCACGAGGAAGATGCTCAGGCGCCGGATGATCACCACCTGCGAGCCGAGATCGCCGCCGAGATTGCCGTCGCCTTCGCTGCGCCCGCCGAACAGCCCGAAGGCGCGGCCGGGGTCGCTGAGGCTCCGGCGCCCGCGCAGCAGGAGCGGCATGACGAGATGGTTCGAAATCATGATCGCGAGCGCGACGGAGGCGACGATCACCATCGCGGTCGCGGCCGAGAGCCCGCCGACGAAGACGACGAGCGCGATCACCCCGGCCTCGCGTTGCAGCGGCAGCAGCAGCACGGTCATGTCGCGGTCGACGCCGCTGCCGGGGATCAGGATTTCGCCGGCCGCCGCCAGCGGCAGCACGAACAGGTTGATCAGCACGAGATAGAGCGGGAACATCCAGGCCGCGCGACGCACGTCGCGGACATCGCGGTTCTCCACGATCGTCATGTGGAACTGCCGCGCCAGCAGCAGGGCGGCGCAGCTCGACAGCAGCGTCAGCGTCAGGAAGTTCGGCCAGCTCGAGGTGCGCTCCCAGATCGGCAAGGCGCCGTCGGCCGGTTTTGCCGCTTGCGCCAGCAGGTCGCCCGGGCCGCCGAACAGCCCGTAGACGATGAAGAAGCCGAGCACGAGGAAGGCCACGAGCTTGATCAGGGATTCGACCGCGATCGCCAGCACCAGCCCGTCCTGGTGCTCGGTCGCGTCGATATGGCGGGTGCCGAAGGCGCAGGCGAAGCCGGCGAGCACGACCGCGACGAGGAAGGGCAGGTCGCTCAGCACCGGCACGTCCGGCGTCAGCGGATGGCCGCCGGTCGCCGCCAGGAAGACCGAGAGAGAATTGGCGACGGCCTTCAGTTGCAGCGAGATATAGGGCAGCGCGCCGATCACCGCGACGAGGCAGACCAGCGCGGCGACCCGCTCGCTCTTGCCGTAGCGGGCGCCGACAAAATCGGCGATCGAGGTGATGTTCTGCGATTTCGCGATCCCGACGATGCGCGCGACGAAGCGATGGCCCAGCCCGATGACGAGGATCGGCCCGACATAGATGCCGAGGAAGTCGAAGCCCGCACGATTGGCGAAACCGACCGAGCCGTAGAAGGTCCAGGAGGTGCAGTAGACGCCGAGCGCCAGCGCGTAGATCGTGGTTCGCCACCGCCCGGTCATCAGCTTGCGCCCGGAGGTGTCGGCGACATGGGCGACGGCGAAAAGCCCGCAGAGATAGGCAAGCGCGACCAGCACCACGGACCAGGCGGGGATCATGCCGCCCTCGGGGATATCATGTGCGAGCGAGGCCGGGTTGCTGGCGCCATCGAGTTCCGTTTCCGGGTTTTCCGATAGCGTATCGGACGGTCCCTCGGCCCGCCATAGGCCATTGGCGCAAGTCAACCTGCCCGGTTCATCCCCAACTCTTTGCATCCGGAGCCGTATTCGGCCCGCTTTGCCGCGCTTTCGGGCTTTCCCTGCTTCGCGAGGCTGGTCTAGCGTCCTCTGGAGGCTGTTGGGACAGTTCCGTCGATTCTCGAGGGGTGCACCATGTTGGAAGAATTCAAGAAATTCGCCCTGAAGGGCAATGTCGTCGACCTCGCCATCGGTGTCATCATCGGCGCGGCCTTCAGCAAGATCGTCGACTCGCTTGTCTCCGATATCATCATGCCCTTCATCGGCGCGATCGGCAGCGTCGATTTCTCGAACTACTTCATCGGCCTCAACAAGGCCGTCAATTCGCCGATCCTGTCCGAAGCCAAGAAGCAGGGCGCGGTGCTGGCCTACGGCAATTTCGTAACGGCCGGCATCAACTTCCTGATCATCGCCTTCGTCCTCTTCCTGGTGGTCAAGGGCATCAACAAGCTGCAGAAGAAAGAGCCGCCGAAGCCGGAGGCTCCC
>NZ_JAELTI010000027.1 GCF_016428755.1 Allobosea sp. ASV33 | reverse complement strand
GTTCCAGTTCTTCAGGACGGTCTCGCGCAGCGGCGCGAAGGCAGCCTGCGTGGCATCGTCCATCGGCAGGAAGCGCGCGATCAGGGCGCCGAGCGCGACTTCGGCGGCGCGGCCGGCGCCGTCATCGCATTTCAGGGCGATGCCGTAGCCCAGCTCGGGGAGCGCGGCGCAATAGACGCCCTCGGCCCCGGTCTTGGTGAAGGCGCGCGCGCCGAGCAGGTCCATCAGGCGCGTGTCGTAGCGACCGGTGCCGGCGACCATGAAGGGATGCGCCGCTGCAGCCGCCCGGATGCGCGCCGCCGCCTTCGCCCGCTCTGGCCCGAAGCCGCGGCCGGTGCCGAGCCGGGCGAAGCCCAGCGCCAGCGCCGAAAGCGGCACGGCGTAGGACGGGATCGAGCAGCCGTCGATGCCCATCCGGTCGGCGCTGTGGACAGCCCCGGTCACGGCCTCCAGCGCGCCGCGCACCGCCTGCTGCACGGGATGGCTCGCCTTCACATAGCCCGCCGGGTCCTCGTCCATGTTGCAGGACAGGCAGACGAAGCCGGCATGCTTGCCGGAGCAGTTGTTGTTGAGGGCGCTCGGCTCGGCACCCGACTTGGCGAGGGCGCGGGAGACGAGTTCGTTCGAGGGCCAATGCGCGCCGCATTCAAGGCAGCCCGCGTCGCGGCCGGCCTTGCGCAGCATCGCCAGCGACGTCTGGGCATGGAGCGGCTCGCCGGAATGCGAGGAGACGGCGAGCGCGATCTCGGCCTCGGTCAGCCCGTAGCGGTCGGCGGCGCCGCTCTCGATCAAGGGCAGGCCCTGGATCGCCTTGACGGCCGAGCGCGGGAAGACCGGGCGCTCGACATCGCCTGCGGAGAACACCACGCCGCCATCGGCATCGACGACGATCGCCGCACCGCGATGGCGCGATTCGACGACATTGCCGCGCGTGACCTCGGCGAGAACGGGATTTTCCATGGCGACCTCCGTTGCCCATTGCGATGGGCTTGCCGCCTTTTGGCGCCGGAGCAGGGTCCTGTCAAAAGCGCTGGCGCGAAACCCGCCGGGCTGCCACGGTGCGGCCCAACCAAACGCCCCTCAGCGATGGACGATCGATGTCGCAGGACTACGAGACCGAATACAACAACCGCGCCCGCGTGCCGGAACATCCCGGCATCATCGCCGGCTGGCAGAGCGATGCCGCCGCCTACCGCAGCGAGGCCCTGTGCGAGCTGGACGTCTCCTATGGCGAGGGCGCGCGCCAGGCCTACGACCTGTTCAAGCCCGATTCGATCCGGGGCAATGCGTTGGTGATGTTCATCCATGGCGGCTATTGGCAGGCGCTGGACCGCAGCTATTTCTCGCATATGGCGCGCGGGCTGAACCGGCTCGGCCTGCCGGTCGCGGTCGTCGGCTACGATCTCTGCCCGCAGGTCCATCTCGGCCATATCGTCTGGGAATTGCAGCAGGCGGCCGCGGCTCTGTGGCGGCGCTTCGGCCTGCCGGTGGTCGCGACGGGCCATTCCGCCGGCGGGCATCTCAGCGCCTGCACGCTCGCGACCAACTGGAAGAATGTCGACCCCGACCTGCCCGATCAGCTTGTGCCCGCCGCCTATGGCATTTCCGGCCTCTACAACCTGAAGCCCCTCACCGAGACCAGCATCAACGATGCGCTGAATCTCGGCCTCGCCGCCGCGGAGCTGGAAAGCCCGCTGTTCTGGCCGGCGCCTTCGCGATTGACGATGGACGCGGTCGTCGGTGGCGCCGAGAGCGACGAGTACCACCGGCAGAGCCGCCGGCTCGTCGATGTCTGGGGTCTGGAAGGCGTGACGACGCGCTACGAGGAAATCCCCGGCGCGAACCATTTCACAGTGATCGCCGGGCTGACCGATCCGGAAAACGCGATGACACGGCGCATCGCCACGCTCGCGGGCGCTTGATCTTTCCACGCCGAGGGCTCTATCCAGACCTGACAGAGTTTCGGAGCGCGCGATGCAGACCTTCTTCGTCGAGATCAAATGCAAGCTCGGCAAGACCTACGAGGTCGCCAGCGAACTGGCGGATCGCGAGATCGCCTCCGAGATCTACTCGACCGCCGGCAATTACGACATCCTGGCCAAGTTCCACGTCGCGGCCGATGTCGATATCGGCCATTTCGTGGCGCAGAAGGTGCAGTCGATCCCCGAGATCGCCGATACCCACACGATCATCACCTTCAAGGCGTTCTAAGCACCCGCGCAGGCGCCGGGCGAGTTGTCGAATCATTTCCGATGTTTGTGCGCGGCTCCTCGCGTGCCGATTCAACGCCTTGCCAAACTGATTCAAGTTGCGGTGCCCGGAGGCGCTCGATTACGGCCGGGCGCCATCGCCGCCGCGCCATCCTTTCCGCCGCGGCGAAACTGCTTGCAACGCCTCGACGGCTTGACGGGATGGGGCCTTTCGCGCGACCAGCATTGCTCGTACTGCGGGGATGAAAGCGCGCCATGAAAAGCACCCTCTCCACCGATCTGCGCTCGGGCGCGCTCGTCTATCATCGCCATCCTCGGCCCGGTAAGCTCGAGATCCAGGCGACCAAGCCGCTCGGCAACCAGCGCGACCTCGCGCTCGCCTATTCGCCCGGCGTCGCCGCCGCCTGCGAGGCGATCGTCGACGATCCCTCCGAAGCTGCCGAGCTGACCTCGCGCCAGAACCTCGTCGCCGTCATCACCAACGGCACGGCGGTGCTCGGCCTCGGCGATATCGGCCCGCTGGCCTCCAAGCCGGTGATGGAGGGCAAGGCCGTCCTCTTCAAGAAATTCGCCGGGATCGACTGCTTCGATATCGAGGTCGAGCAGAAGAACATCGAGAAATTCGTCGAGGTCGTCGCCGCGCTCGAGCCGACCTTCGGCGGCATCAATCTCGAGGACATCAAGGGGCCGGAATGCTTCGAGATCGAGGAGCAGCTCAAGGCCCGGATGAAGATTCCGGTCTTCCATGACGACCAGCACGGCACGGCGATCATCGTCTCGGCCGCCGTCCTGAACGGGCTCGACCTCGCGGGCAAGAAGATCGCCGACGTCAAGATCGTCGTCTCCGGCGCGGGTGCCGCGGCGCTGGCCTGCACCAACCTGCTGGTCGAGCTCGGCGCGCAGCGCAAGAACATCTGGGTCACCGATATCGACGGCGTGGTCTACAAGGGCCGCAACACGCTGATGGACCGCTGGAAGGAGGTCTACGCGCAGGAGACCGACGCCCGCACGCTCAACGACGTCATCGGCGGCGCCGACATCTTCCTCGGGCTGTCCGCAGCAGGCGTGCTGAAGCCCGAGATGGCCAAGCAGATGGGGCCCAAGCCGCTGATCCTGGCTCTCGCCAACCCCAATCCCGAGATCACGCCGGAGGACGCGCTCGCTGTCCGCCCCGACGCGATGATCTGCACCGGCCGCTCGGACTATCCGAACCAGGTCAACAACGTCCTGTGCTTCCCCTATATCTTCCGCGGCGCGCTCGACGTGCAGGCGACGACAATCAACGAGGCGATGAAGCTCGCCGCCGTGCGCGCCATCGCCGCGCTCGCCCGCGAGGCGACCTCCGACATCGCGGCCCGCGCCTATGGCGGCGAGGCCTCGACCTTCGGCGCGACCTCGCTGATCCCGAACCCGTTCGACCCGCGCCTGATCATGCGCATCGCGCCGGCCGTCGCCGAGGCTGCGATGGCGACCGGCGTCGCCCGCAAGCCGCTGGTCGATGTCGAAGCCTATCGCGAGCAGCTCTCGCGCTTCGTCTTCCGCTCCGGCTTCCTGATGAAGCCGCTGTTCCAGAAGGCCAAGGCGAATCCCAAGCGCGTGATCTATGCCGAGGGCGAGGACGAGCGCGTGCTGCGCGCCGCCCAGATCGCCCTAGAGGAAGGGCTAGCGATCCCGATCCTGATCGGCCGCCCGAGCGTGATCGAGACGCGCATCCAGCGCTTCGGCCTGTCGCTGAAGCCGGGCGTCGATTTCGAGGTGGTGAACCCCGAGGACGACCCGCGCTATCGCGACTATGTCCAGACCTATCTCGACATCGCCGGCCGGCGCGGCATCACCCCGGAAGCCGCCCGCGCGCTGGTGCGCACCAACAACACCGTGATCGCGGCGCTGGCCGTCGCCCGCGGCGATGCCGATGCGATGATTTCCGGCCTCGAAGGCCGGTTCATGTCGCGGCTGCGGCATATCAAGGACATCATCGGCCTGGCGCCGGGCGTCTGCGATCTCGCGGCGATGACGCTGATCATCACCAACAAGGGCGCCTTCTTCCTCTCGGACACGCATGTGAAGCATGATCCGACGGCGGAGGAGATCGCCGACATGACCGTGCTCGCCGCCGACCATGTCCAGCGCTTCGGCATCGATCCCAAGATCGCGCTGCTCTCGCATTCCGATTTCGGCGCGGCCGACACGCCCTCCTCGCTCAAGATGCGCAAGGCGCTGAAGCTGATCCGCGAGCGGGCGCCGCATCTCGAATGCGACGGCGAGATGGAGGCCGACACCGCCCTCGTCCCGATGATCCGCGAGCGCGTCCTGCCCTCCTCGACGCTGAAGGAGATGGCGAACGTCCTGATCTTCCCGAATCTCGACGCCGCCAACATCTCCTACCAGTTCGCCAAGGTGATGGCCGATGCGTTGCCTGTCGGGCCGATCCTGATCGGCACGGCCAAGCCCGCCCATATCCTCACCGGCTCGGTGACGGCGCGCGGCGTGGTCAACATGACCGCCGTCGCCGTGGTCGAGGCGCAGGAGAGCGCGGCCGCAGCGGCCGGCCGCTGAGCCTGTAGCCAGCTCCTGACAACCAAGGAGCGAAAACGGCGACGGCGTCGTCGTTTTCGCGCTTGGCAGACTCGATCCGACAGGGTCTACTTCCCTTCAAGTCGGGCATCGCTCGCAACGACGCCCGATTCGAGGGAGGTTGCCATGCTCGACGTCACGCGCCGCCGCGCGCCCTTGGCATTCGCCGCCATCCTGGCCGCGACCCGCGCCGCCGCCTCCCAGGGCCGCATCGTTTTCCATCGCGGCAATGACGGCGATCCCGAGACGCTCGACCCGCACAAGACCTCGACCGTCGCCGAAGCCCATCTGCTGCGGGACCTGCGCGAGGGCCTCGTCATCCACGACATGAAGGGCGAGGTCGTGCCCGGCGTCGCCGAGAGCTGGACGATGAGCCCGGACGGCAAAAGCTGGCGCTTCAAGCTGCGCGGCAACGCGAAATGGTCCAATGGCGACCCGGTCAAGGCCTCGGATTTCGTCTATTCCTTCCGGCGCATCGTCAATCCGGAAACCGGCGCCAAATACGCCAACCTGCTCTTCCCGATCCGCAATGCCGAAGCCATCCACAAGGCGACAGCCGGCTCCTCGCTCGAAGCGCTTGGTGTAACCGCTCCCGACGAGAGCACGCTGGAGATCGCGCTGGAGCAGCCGACCCCCTATCTGCTGGAGCTGCTGACCCATCAGAGCACCCTCCCCGTGCACCCGGCCAGCGTGGCCAGGGCCGCGCAGGAGCCCGGCCGGCCGGAAAACTGGATCACCAACGGCCCCTACATGCTCAAGGAGCTGGCGCCGAACTCGCATATCCGGCTCGACCGCAACCCGCATTTCCATGCCGCCGCCGAGGTCAAGATCGACACCGTGATCTTCTATCCGGCCTCGGACCTCGCAGCGGCGGCACGGCGCTTCCAGGCCGGCGAATTGCACCTGACGACGGACATCCCGGCCGACCAGTTCAAGAGCCTGAAAGACAAGCTCGGCGATCAGGTCCGGATCGGCCCCTATCTCGCGACCTATTTCCTGATCATCAACAGCGCCAAGGCCCCCTTCGACGACGAGCGCGTCAGGCGGGCGCTCTCGCTGCAGATCGACCGCGAGTTCATCGCCGACCGGGTCTGGGGCGGCACGATGCTGCCGGCCTATGGGGTGATACCCCCGCATATCGGCAATTATGGCGAGCGAGCCGAGCTCGATTTCCGCCATGCCTCGATCCTAGAGCGCGAGGACGAGGCGAAACGCCTGCTCGCCTCGGCCGGTTTCGGCAGCGTGCCGCTCCAGATCGAGTTCCGCTTCAACACCACCGACAACAACCGCCACACCGCCGAGGCGATCGCCGAGCAGTGGCGCGCCATCGGCGTGGAGACCCGCTTCGTCGAAACCGATTTCCGCACGCATTTCGCCTATCTGCGCGATGGCGGCGATTTCGACGTCGCGCGCTATGGCTGGATCGGCGACTATTCCGACCCGCAGAACTTCCTGTTCCTGTTCGAGAGCGACAATGCCGGCTTCAACATCGGCAAATACAAGAACGCCCAGTTCGATGCCCTGATGAAGCTCGCGACCGAGGAGCTCGACATCGCGCGGCGCGCCGCGATCCTGCGCGAAGCCGATAGCATCGTGATACGCGAGGAACCCTGGATTCCGGTGCTGCACTACTCGACCAAGAACCTGGTTTCGCCGAAGCTCGTCGGCTTCGAGCAGAACCTGCGCGGCGTGATCCCGACCCGGTTCCTGAGCCTGAAGGCCTGAAGCGGCCATTGATTCCGAAGCCCTCATCCTGAGGAGGCCTGCAGGGCCGTCTCGAAGGATGCTCCAGGAGGCTCCCGAACCATCTGGAACATCCTTCGAGACGCGCCTTCGGCGCTCCTCAGGATGAGGGCTCCGGAAATTGACTATGCCCTGCACCAGACGCCGAGCCGTTTCCCCGCCTTGAGGCTCGCAAGCAGCGCGAAGCTTCGCTAGGAAGGTCCGGCGTTCCCTTCCAATCAGCGAGTCCGCATCGATGAGCCGCATCGTCTACGTCAATGGCGCCTATCTTCCCGAGGAAGAGGCCAAGATCTCCGTTTTCGATCGCGGTTTCATTTTCGGCGACGGCATCTACGAGGTTTCGGCCGTGATCGGCGGCAAGCTCGTCGATTGCGAGGCGCATCTGGCCCGGCTCGAGCGCTCCTGCGGCGAAATCCGTCTTGCCCTGCCCTGGTCGAAGGCTGAGCTCGTCGCTGTTCATGAGGAGCTGATCAAGCGCAACGCTCTCGACGAGGGCGGCATCTACCTGCAGGTCTCGCGCGGCGCGGCCGATCGCGACTTCCCCTTCCCGAAGGATGTCCAGCCGACGCTGGTGATGTTCACCCAGGCCCGCAACTTCGTGAACGCGCCGGGCGCCAAGACCGGCATCAAGGTCGTCTCGACGCCGGACCTGCGCTGGGCCCGCCGCGACATCAAGAGCGTCAACCTGCTCGCACCCGTGCTCGCCAAGCAGTTCGCGCTGGAAAGTGGCGCGCAGGAAGCGTGGCTCACCGAGGACGGCGTGGTGACCGAGGGCGCCTCCTCCACCGCCTGGATCGTCAAGGGCAAGACGCTGATCTCGCGCCCGCTCTCCAACAAGGTGCTGCCGGGCATCACCCGCAAGGCGGTGCTGGCCTATCTCGCCGAATCCGGCTTCAGCTTCGAGGAGCGCGAGTTCACCCTTGAAGAGGCTCTCGACGCCGAGGAGGCCTTCATCACCTCCGCAACCAGCCTCGTCATGCCGGTGACCACGATCGACGGCCACACGATCCATAACGGCGCGCCCGGCCCGACCGCGCTGCGCCTGCGCGAGATTTATATCGACTACGCCCGCAAGGGCGGCGTTCTGGGCTGAACCCGTTCAACAGCCGTCATGGTCGGGCTTGACCCGACCATGACGGAAACCAGCCTTCTCGGCCTTGGCTACCGAAGCAGGCAATAGAGCTGCTTCTTGCCTCGGAACCACATCGTCATCCCGGACAAGCGGCCAAGCCGCGCAGATCCGGGATCCATCGTAGGGCGCAGAGCCTTACGGTGGATCCCGGGGCACGCCCGGGATGAAGGCGCAACGCGAAAGCCGAAGAGCTTTACGCGCCACCCGAAGCCAACTCCCCCATCACATAGGTCGCGGTGACATTGCGCTCGTCGCCCAGCGTGACGAGCACGAACAGTTCCTCCGCGAGATCGCGCACCGTTTCCAGGCGATGCGCCATCGCCCGCGTCGCGCCGGTATCGAGCACGACGATATCCGCCTCGCGGCCGGGCTCGAAGCTGCCGATCCAGTGATCGAGGCCGAGCGCCACGGCGTTGCCGCGCGTGATCGCATGCAGGGCTGCAAAGGCCGGCAGGCTTTGCCCTTGAAGCTGCAGCACCTTGTAGGCTTCGGCCATGGTCCTGAGCATCGAATAGGACGTGCCGCCACCGATATCGGTGGCGACCGCGACCTTGACGCCGCGCTGCCTTGCATGGGCCCAGTCGAAGAGCCCCGAGCCGAGAAAGAGGTTCGAGGTCGGGCAGAACACCGCGACCGCGCCGGTCTCGGCGAAGGCCTGCCATTCATTATGGGTCATGTGGATGCAATGGCCCATCAAGCTCTTCGGTCCGAGCAGACCGGAGCCGCGATAGATATCGGCGTAGTCGGCTGCGGCCGGGTAAAGCTCGCGAGCGAAGGCGATCTCAGCCCGGTTCTCGTCGATATGGGTCTGGACATGGCAGTCGGGATGCTCGGCTGCCAGCTTCCCCGCAGCCGCCAGTTGCTCCGGCGTCGAGGTGATCGCGAAGCGCGGCGTGATCGCATAGAGCTGCCGGCCCTTGCCGTGCCAGCGCGCGATCAGCGCCTTCGAATCGCGATAGCCGCTTTCGGCGGTGTCGGTCAGCGCCTCCGGCGCGTTGCGGTCCATCATCACCTTGCCGGCGATCATGCGGGTGTTGCGACGCTGCGATTCGGCGAAGAAGGCCTCGGCCGATTGCGGATGGACCGAGCAATAGACCGCCGCCGTCGTCGTGCCATTGGCCAGCAATTCGTCGAGGAAGAAGCGCGAAAGCTTCTCGGCATGGCCCTGCTCGCCGAGCTTCTGCTCCTCGACGAAGGTGTATTTGTTCAGCCATTCCATGAGCTGGGCGCCATAGGAGGCGACGACCTGCGTCTGCGGCATGTGGATATGGGCATCGATGAAGCCCGGCATGATCAGATGCGGGCGATGGTCGACGATTTCGGCATCGGCCGGCAGCGTCCGCAGCAAATCCCGGACCTCGCCCGCCGCCTTGATCAGCCCGTTCTCGATGACGAGCAGGCCATCCTCGACATAGCGATGCGCCGCCTCGCCTGCGGCCTGTGGATCATCCACGAACCAGAGCAGGCGACCACGCAGGGCGCGCAGGACGGTGGATGCAGTCACGTCGGGCAGCTCCGGCACAATTCCACATCACATCTGCACCAAATCGAAGCTTCCGGCCAAGCGCGGATCGTGCCTAATCTGCGGGCATGATTTGGCTTTGCGAAGGAAGTGGGCAGGATGCGTGAGAGCTTGCGCTTCCTGCTCGGCGACAGGCTGGTTGAGATCGACCGCTGCGACCCGACCCTGACGGTGCTCGACTGGCTGCGCCTCGACCAGCGCATGACCGGCACCAAGGAAGGCTGCGCCGAGGGCGATTGCGGCGCCTGCACCGTCGTGGTCGGGCGGCTGGATCGCGGAAGGCTGCGCTACGAGGCGATCAATGCCTGCATCCGATTCCTGCCGACATTGGACGGCTGCCAGATCCTCACTGTCGAGCATCTGAAGGGCGCTGATGGCTCCTTGCATCCGGTCCAGCAGGCGATGGTGGAATGCCACGGCTCGCAATGCGGCTTCTGCACACCGGGCTTCGTGATGTCGCTCTTCGCGCTCAGGCTCAACGAGGCGACCCCAGACACCGGCCGCATCGAGGATGCGCTCGCAGGCAATCTCTGCCGCTGCACCGGCTACGAGCCGATCATCGCCGCCGGCCGCCGCATGGACGAGATTGCTCCGCGCGAGGCGGATCGCTTTCTGGGGGAGCGCGAGGCCGTCGCAGTGCGCCTTGCAGAGCTGAATGATCCCGAGACGCTGGTCCTGCGAGGCGAAGCCGGGAGTTTCTACGCTCCCGCCACCATCGAAGCGCTGGCAGACTTGGTCTCAGCCCATCCGCAAGCGACGCTGGTCGCCGGGGCGACCGATGTCGGGCTCTGGGTCACCAAGGCGATGAAGCGGCTCGATCCGGTGATCTATCTCGGGCGGATCGGGGCATTGCGGACGATCAGCGACGAGGGCGATCATTTGCGCTTTGGCGCGATGGCCAGCCATATCGACGTCAGAACGGCGCTGGCCGCCCTCTCCCCACAGCTCGACGAATTGATGCGCCGGTTCGGCGGCGAGCAGGTGCGCAATGCCGGCACGATCGGCGGCAACATCGCCAACGGCTCGCCGATCGGGGACCTGCCGCCCGCGCTGATCGCGCTCGATGCGACGCTGGTGCTGGCACGGCGCTCGGAGGCCGGAATCGAACGCCGCAGCATCCCGCTCGAAAGCTTCTTCATCGAATACCGCAAGCAGGACCGGCACCCCGGCGAATTCGTCGAGGCCGTTCTGGTGCCGAAGCTGTCCGATGGCGTCCTGTTCCACGCTTCCAAGGTCTCGAAGCGCTTCGATGAGGACATCTCCGCCGTCTGCGGCGCCTTCCGGCTGACGCTCGGCAGCGATGGCCGCATCCACGAAGCCCGCCTCGCCTATGGCGGCATGGCCGGGATCCCGAAGCGGGCGGCAGCGGCCGAAGCCGCGCTGATCGGACGGCCGTGGGATGACGCCGCCGTCGCCGCCGCCGTCGCCGCCCTGCCGCAAGATTTCACCCCGCTCGACGACATGCGCGCCTCGGCGCAATATCGGCTCAAGATCGCCGGCAACCTGCTGCGGCGTTTCCTGATCGAGACGACGCAAGCTGAAACACAGACGCGGGTCGCCGGCCTGCTGGCGGAGGCCGCCCATGGCTGACGCGCGCCGCAAGCTCGATATCGGACTGGAGAGCGGGCCGGTCGGCAGCTCCCGCATCCATGATTCTGCGCCCAAGCATGTCGCGGGCGAAGCGCTCTATATCGACGACATCGCCGCGCCCGAGGGGCTGCTACACGCCTATCTCGGCACGGGCATGATCGCCCGTGGCCGGCTGCTCTCGCTCGATCTCGATGCCGTGCGTGCCGCACCGGGCGTCGTCGCCGTGCTGACGGCAGCGGATATCCCCGGCGCCAACGACATCTCTTCGACGCATCTGCATGACGAGCCGGTCTTCGCGACCGAATCCATCCTGTTCCACGGCCAGCCGATTTTTGCGGTGGTCGCCGAAACCCGCGGGCAGGCGCGCCATGCCGCGACGCTGGCGAAAGCCGACTATGCCGAGGAAGCGCCGCTGATCGATATTGCCGCCGCGCGCGAAGCCGGTGGCAAGCTGGTCACCGCCCCGCTCAAGCTGGAACGCGGCGACATCACCGCAGCCATGGCAGCGAGCCCGCGCCGGCTGAAAGGCACGATGACGATCGGCGGGCAGGAGCACTTCTACCTCGAAAGCCAGATCGCGCTCGCCATCCCCGGCGAAGACGAGGACATGGCCGTGCTCGTCTCGACCCAGCATCCGAGCGAGGTCCAGCATATGGTCGCCGCCGTGCTCGGCGTCGGCTCGCATGCGGTCACCGTCGAGGTCCGGCGTATGGGCGGCGGCTTCGGCGGCAAGGAGACGCAGGCCAATCTCTTCGCCTGCGTCGCCGCCATCGCGGCCCGCAAGCTGAAGCGACCGGTCAAGCTCCGGCCCGATCGCGACGACGACATGGCGATCACCGGCAAGCGCCACGATTTCGTCTGCGACTACGAGATCGGCTTCGACGACGAGGGCCGCATCCATGCGCTCGACGCCGTCTATGCGGCGCGCTGCGGCTGGAACGCCGATCTGTCGGGACCGGTGACCGACCGCGCCCTGTTCCACATGGACAATTGCTATTTCTACCCGGCGGTGCGCGCCCGCTCTGAACCGCTCTTCACCCATACCTGCTCGAACACCGCCTTCCGCGGCTTCGGCGGCCCGCAGGGCATGGTGGGCGCCGAGCGCTTCATCGAGGAGGTCGCCTACGCGACCGGTCTCGACCCGCTGGAGGTGCGCCGGCGCAATCTTTATGGCGGCCAAGCTTCCGGTGAAGGTCTTCGCCGCGACGTCACGCCCTATCACCAGACGGTCGAGGACAATATCGCGGCCGAGGTGATCGCCGAGCTGGAGCGGCGCTGCGATTATCAGGCCCGTAAGGTGGCGATCCGGGAGGTCAACAGGACCAGTTCGATCGTCAAGCGCGGCATCGCGTTGACGCCGGTGAAGTTCGGCATCTCCTTCACCGCGACTTGGTTCAACCAGGCCGGCGCGCTGGTGCATGTCTATACCGACGGCACGGTCGCGCTGAACCATGGCGGCACCGAGATGGGGCAAGGGCTCTACGTCAAGGTCGCGCAGGTGGTGGCGCATGCCTTCGGCATCGGGCTAGACCAGATCAAGATCACCGCGACGACGACCGGCAAGGTTCCCAACACCTCCGCCACCGCCGCCTCCTCCGGCTCCGACCTCAACGGCATGGCGGCTCTCGATGCCTGCGAGACGATCAAGAGGCGTTTGACAGAATTCGCCGGGAAACATTGGCAGGAACGGCCGGAGGACATCGCCTTCCTGCCGGGTCGGGTGAAGATCGGCGCCCGCGAGATCGCCTTCAAGGACCTGATCGCGGCGGCCTATATGGCCCGCGTCCAGCTCTCCGCGACAGGCTTTTACGCAACGCCCAAAATCCACTGGGACCGCAAGGCCGGGCGCGGCCACCCGTTCTACTATTTCGCCTATGGCGCAGCGGCGGCCGAGGTCGCGATCGACACGCTGACCGGGGAGTACAAGGTCGAGCGCGTCGATATTCTGCATGATTGCGGGCAGTCGCTGAATCCCGCGATCGACAAGGGACAGATCGAAGGCGGCTTCGTGCAGGGCATGGGCTGGCTGACGACAGAAGAACTGGTCTGGGATAAAAAAGGCCGGCTCTGGACCCATGCGCCCTCGACCTACAAGATCCCCGTCGCCTCCGACCGTCCGCGCATCTTCAACGTGCATCTGCTGGAAAGCGCGCCCAATCGCGAGCCGACGATCCATCGCTCCAAGGCCGTCGGTGAACCACCCTTGATGCTGGCGATCTCGGTGCTTCACGCGCTGTCGGACGCGGTGGCGAGCGTCGGCGACCACCGGATTTGCCCCCGGCTAGATGCACCCGCGACGCCGGAGCGGGTTCTGGACGCAGTCGAGCGGGTCAGGGCGGAGGCCGGACGATGAGGAGGCTTCGCCGCATCCTTCACCGAGAAAAGCGCGGGGAACCCTCTCCCATAGGGAGAGGGCAGGGTGAGGGGTCGGTCCTCGGACGCTTTGGCGGCGCCCTCCCCGCAGCGCCCCTGCAAATCCACCGCTTTACTGGTCCAGCGGACTACACCTCACCCCTGCCCCTCTCCTTACAGGAGAGGGGTTCCCCGCGCCCTTCGGGACAACCTCGCGGGAGAGCGACATGACCCTCGCGGCCTTCCTCACCGCCTATCACCGCGACGGCATCGTTCTCGTGCGGATCGAGGGCACCGAAGGCTCGACGCCGCGCGAGGCCGGCGCCTGCATGGCCGTCAGCCCAGGTGCCATCGCGGGGACCATCGGCGGCGGGCAGCTCGAGTTCCACTGCATCGACCTCGCCCGCCACATGCTGAGCGAGGGCGCCGAGGATCAGTTGCTCGACATCCCGCTCGGCCCGCAGATGGGGCAGTGCTGCGGCGGGCGCGTGCGCGTGTCGCTGCGCCACGCCGGCGCGGCCGAGATCGCTCTGTTCAGCGCCCGCGAGAAGGCCGAAGCCGCGGCGCGGCCGCCCGTCCTGATCTTCGGTGCCGGCCATACCGGCCGGGCTCTCGCGCAGGCGCTGGCGCCCCTGCAGTTCACCGTGTCGCTGATCGACGATCGCGACGACGTCATGAGCGGGCTGCCGGCGGCGGTCACCTGCATCCGCATGGCCGATCCCGTCGATGCGATCGCCAGCACGCAGGCGAATGCCGCTTTCGTCGTGCTCTCGCATAGCCACGCGCTCGACTACCGGCTGACGGAGGCGGCGCTGGCGCGCGGCGATGCCGCCTATGTCGGCATGATCGGCTCGGCCACGAAGCGCGTCCGTTTCGAGGCGAGCTTCCTGCGCAGCGGCGGGCGGCGCGAGACGCTGACCCGGTTGACCTGTCCGATCGGCGGTTCGGATGTGGACGACAAGCGGCCGGAGGTGATCGCGGCCTTGACGGCGGCCGAGCTGGTGCGTTGCTTGCTTGGCCGCCGGGAGCCGGCGAAAGGGAGACGGTCGCGACATGAATCAGCCGCGTGAGCAGGATGTGCCGCCGCGGCTGGCGCTCGCCCATGTTTCGAAGAGCTTTCCCGGCGTCAAAGCCAATGAGGACATCAGCCTGAGCGTCCAACCCGGCGAAATCCACGCCCTGCTCGGCGAGAACGGCGCCGGCAAGTCGACGCTGGTCAAGATCATCTACGGCGTCCAGCAGGCCGACGAAGGCACAATCTCCTGGAACGGCTCGCCCGTTGCGATCCCCTCGCCCACGGCCGCGCGCAAGCTCGGCATCGGCATGGTCTTCCAGCACTTCTCGCTGTTCGACGCGATGACGGTGATCGAGAACATCGCGCTCGGCCTCGACGAAGCCGTCGATCGCGAGAAGCTCAAGAGCCAAGTCGCTGCGATCCTGCAATCCTATTCGCTGCCGCTCGATCCGGAGCGGGAGGTGCATACGCTTTCGGTCGGCGAGCGCCAGCGCATCGAAATCGTGCGCTGCCTGCTGCAGAAGCCGAAGCTGCTGATCATGGACGAGCCGACCTCGGTTCTGACGCCGCAGGAGGTCGAGCGCCTGTTCGCGACGCTCAGGCAGATCGCGACTGAGGGCTGCTCGATCCTCTACATCTCGCACAAGCTGCACGAGATCAAAGCGCTCTGCGACAGCGCCACCATCCTGCGCGGCGGGCGCGTCGTCGCGACCTGCGATCCCAAGATCGAGACGACCAAGCGCATGGCCGAGCTGATGATCGGCGCGGAGCTGCGCAAGATCGAGCACAGCAAGACGGCGACCTCGGGCGCCGTCCGGCTGGAGATCAAGGGTCTCTCGCTCCCCGGCGAGCCGCCTTTCGGCACCGACCTGGAGAGTGTTTCCTTCGAGGCGCGGGCCGGCGAGATTCTCGGCGTTGCCGGCGTTGCCGGCAACGGGCAGGCCGAACTCCTGACCGCGCTCTCGGGCGAACAGCTCGCAGCCCATGCCGAAGCGATCAAACTCGACGGGAAAGCTGTCGGCCTGGAAGGCGCAGGCGCGCGCCGGGGGCTCGGCCTCGCCTGCGTGCCCGAAGAGCGCAACGGCCATGCCGCGGTGCCGGATTTCTCGCTCGCCGATAACGGCATCCTGACGGCGCGCCATCGCCTGCCGCTGGCGCCGCACGGCTTTATCAGCACGGGCGCCGTCCGGCGTTTCGCCGATGGGGTCATCAAGCTCTTCGACGTCCGGACCACCGGCAATGCTGCGCTCGCCCGCTCGCTCTCGGGCGGCAACCTGCAGAAATTCATCATGGGCCGCGAGATCGGCCAGCAGCCGGCCGTGCTCGTCGTCTCGCAGCCGACCTGGGGCGTCGATGCCGGTGCCGCCGCCGCGATCCGGCAGGAACTCGTCGACCTCGCCGCCAAGGGCTCGGCCGTGGTGGTGATATCGCAGGACCTCGACGAATTGCTGGAGCTTGCCGACCGGCTCTGCGTCATCAACGAGGGGCGTTTGTCGGCGCCGCGCCCGGTCGCCAGCCTCGGCATCGACGAGATCGGCCTGATGATGGGCGGCGTCCACGGCACGGAGGCAGCCCATGCTTGAATGGCGCCGCCGCCGCGAACCCAGCATGCTGATGCTGGCCTTGAGCCCGCTGATCGCGATCGCTCTCACCATGCTGATCGGCATGATCGTCTTCACCGCCATCGGCTATGACGGCTTTCACGCGGTCGAGAGCATCTTCCTGACGCCCTTCCTGGAGCCGCAGCGCTGGGGCGATATCGGGGTCAAGGGCGCGCCGCTGGTGATGATCGCGCTCGGTCTCGCCATCGGCTTCCGGGCCAATGTCTGGAATATCGGCGCCGAGGGGCAATACGTCATGGGCGCCATCGCCGGCACCGGCGTCGCGCTGCTGACCTATGACATGACGGGCTGGTGGATCCTGCCCGCCATGGTGCTGGCCGGCATCCTCGGCGGCATGGCCTGGGCGGCGATCCCGGCCTTTCTGCGCGTCAAGCTGCAGGTCAGCGAAATCCTGACCAGCCTGATGCTGACCTATGTCGCCGTGCAGTTCCTGTATTTCCTGGTGCGTGGCCCGTGGAAGGACCCGGGCGGCTTCAATTTCCCGCAGACGCGGATGTTCACGGCGGACCAGACGCTACCGACTGTGCTGGAGGGGACACTCGTCCATCTCGGTATCCCCGCCGCTCTCGCGCTCGCGGTCATCGCCTGGCTGCTGATGGAAAAGACCACCGCGGGCTATGCGATCAAGGTCGTCGGCCTCGCGCCGGCCGCGGCGCGCCATGGCGGCTTCAGCGCGGCGCGGACGACCTGGGCCACGATGCTGATCAGCGGTGCGCTAGCGGGCCTCGCCGGGTTGTTCGAGGCGGCCGGCCCGTTCGGCCAGCTCACGCCGCAATTCCCGGTCGGCTATGGCTTCACCGCGATCATCGTCGCCTTCCTCGGGCGGCTGAACCCGCTCGGCATCGTCTTCGGCGGCATCGTGCTGGCTGGAACCTATGTCGGCGGCGAGATCGCGCAATCGACGGTCCGGCTGCCGCAGGCCGCGACCGGCCTGTTCCAGGCGATGCTGCTGTTCATGCTGCTCGCGACCGACGTGCTGGTGAGGTGGCGGATCGTATTCAAGCGGAGGGCGGCGTGACAGCTTCGATGCGCACCCACCTTTGTCATTCCGGGGCGTCGCGGAGCGACGAACCCGGAACCTACGACCGGGTGGACCCTTTCAAACGGATGATCGCGAACGCTCGCCCAGTCGTGGGTTCCGGGTTCGCGCCTGCGGCGCGCCCCGGAATGACAGGGGACCAGCCATGACCTCCGCGATGCTCGTCTCCATCCTCATGACGCTGATCGCGGCTTCGACGCCGCTGCTGCTGGCCTCGCTCGGCGAGCTCGTCGCCGAGAAGGCCGGCGTGCTCAATCTCGGCGTCGAGGGCATGATGCTGTGCGGCGCGGTCGCGGGCTTCGCCGTGGCCTTCTCGACCGGTAGCACCGGCGTCGGCCTCGTTGCGGCGGCCTTCGCGGGCGTCGCTGCCTCGATGATTTTCGCGGTGCTCGCGCTCTCGCTGACAGCCAATCAGGTCGCGACGGGGCTCGCACTGACGATCTTCGGCATCGGCGCGTCGTCGCTGATCGGCGCCGGGTTCGTGGGGCGCACCATCACGCGGCTCCAGCCGGTGTTCCCGGCGGCGCTCTCCGACCATCCGATCCTGCGCGTGATCTTCGGCCACGATATCCTGGTCTATCTATCCTTCGCCCTGGTTGCGGGCGTGAGCTGGTTCCTGCGCCGGACGCGGCCGGGGTTGATCCTGCGCGCCGTCGGTGAGAACGACGCCTCGGCCCATGCGATCGGCTATCCGGTGGTCGCCATCCGCTATGCGGCGGTCGCCTTCGGCGGTGCGCTTGCTGGGCTCGGCGGCGCCTATTTCTCGCTGGCGCTGACGCCGATGTGGGCGGACCGGCTGACGGCGGGGCGCGGCTGGATCGCGCTGGCGCTGGTCGTGTTCTCGGCCTGGAAGCCGGGGCGCCTGCTGCTCGGGGCCTATCTCTTCGGTGCCGTCATGACGCTCGAATTGCAGCTCAAGGCAGCCGGCGTCAACTGGCTCGCGCCGGAGGTTCTGGCAATGGCCCCCTACCTTGCGACGATTGCAGTTCTGACCATGATGTCGCTAGGACGGAAGACCGGCCGGCTCGACGCGCCCGCCTGCCTCGGCAAACCTTTCTCGGCGTCCTGACGCCGCAACCCACAACGGGGAGTTCTTTGGAAATGACCAGCATCATCACCCGCCGCAAGCTGACCTTCGGCGCGGCCGCCGCCTCCACCTTGCCGATCCTCGGCCGCGGCGCCTCGGCGCAGGCCCCGCTCGGCGTCGGCTTCGTCTATGTCGGCCCGATCGGCGACCACGGCTATACCTGGACGCATAACCAGGGCCGGCTCGCGCTGGAGAAGGAATACGGCGCCAAGATCAAGACCAGCTTCATCGAGAACGTCGCCGAGGGCCCGGATGCCGCCCGCGCCATCCGCCAGCTCGCCCAGGCCGGCAACCAGCTGATCTTCACGACCTCCTTCGGCTTCATGAACCCGACGATCCAGGTCGCCAAGCAGTTCCCGAAGATCCATTTCGAGCACGCCACCGGCTATATGCGCGCCGAGAATGTCGCGACCTACGATGCGCGCTTCTATGAGGGCCGCGCGGTGATCGGCACCATCGCCGGCCATATGTCGAAGACCGGCCAGGCGGGCTATGTCGCCTCCTTCCCGATCCCGGAAGTCGTGATGGGCATCAACGCCTTCCACCTCGCCGCCCGCAAGGTGAACCCGAACTTCAAGACCAAGGTCGTCTGGTGCTCGACCTGGTACGACCCCGCCAAGGAGGCCGACGCGGCCAAGGCGCTGATCGACCAGGGCGCCGACATGATCACCCAGCATACCGATTCCGCCGCCCCGCTCCAGGCGGCCGAGCAGCGCGGCGTCTTCGCCTTCGGCCAGGCCTCGGACATGAGGTCCTTCGCGCCCAAGGCCCATCTCTCGGCCATCGTCGACGACTGGTCGGGCTACTACATCAAGCGCGTCAAGGACGTCATGGACGGCAACTGGAAGAGCGGCGCCGTCTGGCACGGGCTGAAGGAGGGCATGGTCAAGATCGCGCCCTATAACGACGCCGTCACCCCGGCTGCCCGCGCCGCCGCCGACGAGGTGACCAAGGGCATCATCGCCGGCACGCTCCACCCCTTCACCGGCGAATTGAAGGACCAGAAGGGCGAAATCCGCCTCAAGGCCGGCGAGAAGGCCAGCGACGAACTGCTCTCGAAGATGGACTGGTACGTCGACGGCATCCAGGCCTGAGGACGTTCCTCTGCCATGGTGGCGGCCCTGCCCGCCGCCATGGCGATTCGCAGGCTCGGAGCGCCTGACCTTGGTCAATCGCCACGCATCAGATTGCTTTGGTTCTCAACTGGCCACGTATCGGCCCAAAAACGGACGGAACGAAGCCGTTTCCTGTGCGTATCTACCGCCGTGGGCATCGTCTTTCCACGATAACCGTGGCAACTGCGTGAGTTGCGCGCCGCGAATGTCATCCATGTGTCGCGGTCGCTCGTGTCGGAAACGAGCATGAACGGCCGTCATCCAGCACGCGACGCCTGAAGCACCTTCTCAAGGAGGATTTTCATGACCAAGAACGAACTGATTGCCGCCATCGCCGAAGAGACCGGCAAGACCAAGGCCGACGTCTCGGCCATCCTGACCTCTCTCGGCGCGACCGTCGCCAAGACCCTGAAGAGCGGCGACGACGTCACGCTCGGCGGCATCGGCAAGCTCTCCGCCGCCAAGCGCGAGGCCCGCGAGGCCCGCAACCCGTCGACCGGCGCGACCATCAAGGTGCCCGCCAAGACCGTCGTGAAGTTCAAGGTCACCAAGGACCTCGCCGACGCGGTGGCGTAACAGCCAACGTTCGGGTTCGAGCAGCGTCTGCACCTAAAGCGCGGACGCTGCTTGAGGCTCGTCGTCATGCTCGGGCTTGACCCCGGCATCTCTTCGGCGAGATTCTCGGGTCCACGCTTCGCTCCGCCCGAGAATGACGCCGTCTCATGTTCCTTCGCCTCTTCACCGATCTGCGCGCCGCCAAGGTCCCGGTGACCTTGCGCGAATACCTGACGCTGCTCGAAGGGGTCGAGGCCGACCTCGCCGAGCATCGGGTCGACGAGTTCTACTATCTCGCCCGCGCCACCCTGGTGAAGGACGAGCGCCATCTCGACAAGTTCGACCGCGTCTTCGCCCAGGTCTTCAAGGGCATGGAGACGCTGCAGCAGGCGATCGAGGAAGCCGGCATTCCCGAGGAATGGCTGCGCAAGCTCGCCGAGAAATTCCTGACCGACGAAGAGAAGGCCCAGATCGACGCGATGGGCTGGGAGAAGCTCTGGGAGACGCTGAAACAGCGGCTCGACGAGCAGAAGGGCCGCCATCAGGGCGGCAACAAGTGGATCGGCACCGCCGGCACCTCGCCCTATGGCGCCTATGGCTACAATCCCGAAGGCATCCGCATCGGCCAGGACAAGAACCGCAATTTCCGCGCGGTGAAGGTCTGGGACAAGCGCGAGTTCAAGGATTTCGACGATACGCGCGAGCTCGGCGTGCGCAACATGCGGATCGCGCTCCGGCGCCTGCGCCGCTTCGCCCGCACCGGCGCGGCCGAGGAACTCGATCTCGACAACACGATTTCCGAGACCGCCCGGCACGGCTATCTCGACGTCAAGCTGCGGCCTGAACGCCGCAACGCCGTGAAGGTGCTGCTCTTCCTCGATGTCGGCGGGTCGATGGACTGGCATATCGAACTGGCCGAGGAGCTGTTCTCGGCGGCGCGGGCCGAGTTCAAGCATTTCGAGCATTTCTACTTCCATAACTGCCCCTATGAGCGGGTCTGGAAGGAGAACCGGCGCCGCCACGACCAGCAGATCGCGACCTGGGACGTGCTCCGGACCTACCCTTCCGACTACCGCCTCGTCTTCGTCGGCGACGCCTCGATGAGCCCCTATGAAATCGCGATGCCCGGCGGCTCGGTCGAGCACTGGAACGAGGAGGCCGGCGAGGTCTGGATGGAGCGTCTGGCGACCAAGTTCCCGAAATCGGTCTGGCTCAACCCGGTGCAGCAGAATCTCTGGAACTACACCCAGTCGATCCGCCAGATCGGCGGGCTGATGGGCGGGCGCATGTTCCCACTGACGCTCGACGGGCTCGATGGCGCGATGAAGGTTCTGGCGCGGTGACGCATACGATCATGACCGAAGACGACGACGGCCCTGCCCCGAGCTGGCGCCAGCGGCCCAAGCCTGTCGGCTTCGAAATCGCCTACAAGCTCGATGGCGAGACGCTGGAGGTCGACCGGACGCGCCGGGTCGACAGCATCCGCCTCAGCGCGGTCGAGCAGGTGCGCTTCGTCTATGCGCCCGGCAACATCTCGTCGAAGGGCTACAAGACGCAGCTCAGGCTCAGCGACGGACGGACGGTGACCTTCGGCAACCTGTCCTGGCGCTCGCTCACCGATATCGACCGCGACGATCCGCGCTATCATCGCTTCGTCACGGCGCTCTCGGCCGCGATCGCGCGGGCCAATCCGCGCGCGCGCTTCGTCGCTGGGCGGCCGAAGCCGATCTGGCTCGGCGTCGCCGTCGTCGGCGCGCTGTCCTTGCTGATGCTCGCGGCCTTCACGCTGCGCGCCTTCCAGCAGGGCGCGACCAATGCCGGCCTGCTCGGGGTGCTGTTGATCGCCGCCTCGTTCTGGCAGGTCTGGCCGCTGGTCAAGCTCAACCGGCCGCGCGAACTCGCGACCGGCGAGGTGCCCGACAGCCTTGTCCCGGGCGGGACAGCCTGAGGCTCAGCGGACGACCAGCACCGAGCATTTCGCCCGGCGCACGATCGCAGAGGCGTTCGAGCCGATGACATAGGCGAGCATGCCCGGCTCATGCGAGCCGATGACGATGAGGTCGATCCCGCCGGCATCGGCCTCGGCCAGGACCTCGCCATGGACCGAGCCGATCAGCACCTTGGCCGAGACCTGCTCGGCCGGGAGATCGACCTTCGCCGCGATCTCGGCGAGCTTCGCCTCGGCATCCTCCTGCTGCTCGGAATCGAAATCGGCCGGTACGAATTCCATGTAGGTGACCGGGACGAGCGAGCGGACATAGACCAGTCGCACGCGCCCGCCCGAAATCTTGGCGAAGGATACGGCTGCCGCGATCGCCGGCTGCGCCAGCTCGGCCTCGGCGAGATCTACGGGGACCATGATCGATCTATACATCGCATCCTCCTAGGCTGGTTGTGCAACCATCATGGAGTTTGCCAGCACCCGCGCCATGATCCAGCGCAAAATGCACGGTGCGGCGCAGCGCCGCGCGGCGGAGCCTGAAGCTAGCCGGTTTCTGGTAGAAGCATGCCGTCATCCCGGACGAGCTGCGCAGCAGCGCCGATCCGGGATCCATCGTAGAGCTCCGGAGGCCTTCGATGGATCCCGGGGCAAGCCCGGGATGACGAAGCGGTTCCGGTGGAAGTCAGTATGGCTTCAGCCCTGGCGCGCGGGCGTGCGGACCACGAGCCCGTCGAGATCGGCGCGGATGCGGATCTGACAGGAGAGGCGCGAGTTCGGGCGGACGTCGAAGGCGAAGTCGAGCATATCCTCTTCCATATGCTCGGCTGGGCCGACAGCGGCAGTCCAGGCATCGTCGACATAGACATGGCAGGTGGCGCAGGCGCAGGCGCCGCCGCATTCCGCCTCGATGCCGGGCACCGCGTTGCGGATCGCCGCCTCCATCACGGTCGAGCCGACTTCCGCCTCGACGGTGCGGCTCTCTCCATGAGCGTCGATGAAGGTGATGTTCGGCATGGGAAACTCCGGCGGCACGATCTTCGGCACCGCTTAGAGCATTTCAAAGCGGCACGGAACGGGATTTCGCGCCGCAGCCGCCTGCTCAGGCGGCACAATCGAAGCGGGCGATGACCGCCCTCGCCTCCGCCGCGGCCAAAGCCAGGGCATCGAGCGCGGTTTCGCTCGCCTTCTGCTCCGGACCGGCGAGCCCCTCCTCGATGCGGTCGGCGGCCTCTGCGACCTGCCAGGCGCCGATGGCCCGCGCCGCCCCCTTCAAGGTGTGGGCGGCATCCATCCGCACCTGCCGGTCGGCCGCGGCATGGATGGTCCGCAGATGGGCGACGCATTGCTGGGCGAAAAGCGCGAGCAGTTCGCGCTCCAGCTCGTGGTCGCCGGCAGTCTGGCTGGAGAGATAGGCGAAATCGATGGCCTTCTCGGTCATGTCCGGAGCTCTTGGAAACGGGTCATCACATGGCCGCCTGGGTCGGTCTCTTGCTCCTCAGGAAGCGCCCGGATGGTAAACGAGGCGTTAACGACGTTTGTGAATCGCGCAGTCAAATGGGTTTCCAAGGGTCCTGGGGTCCACTACCCTTCCAATTGGTAAATGATGGGCGCAGTGTCTCCGTTCACCCGGCCAGAGGCGGCATGGGGCAGCGGATATCACCTTATGCGCCCATGTTCAGTAGCGTGGCGAGGCGGCAACGATGAATCGACCCAAGAAGCTCCAGGATCCCACTGAAGCTGCGATGTCGGCGATCGAAGAGGCGCTTCGCCTTGACCAGCCCAAGGACAGCACAGAGACGCCGGTCGAGACCGAGCCCAGGCTGCCCGCGACCAGCGAGAACGACCTGAAGCTCGAGCTGCCGCGCGTCGAGCCGGCTCCGGCCTCGCCTCCGCCCGCCTCCGCTCCCGCCCAGCAGCAGCCCGCGCCGCCGCGCGCCGCGATCGCGCCCGATACCAGCCGCGTCGCCAATGACGACCGCCGCGATTCGAGCTCGCTTGTCCAGGCCTTCGCCGTGCGCCCCTCGCGCAAGCCCTATTGGTTCGCCGCACTCGCCTCGCTCGCCTGGCTCGGCGGCGCCGCCTTCGTCCTGCTCGGCCGCTACGGCTCGTTCAGCAACGGCCTGCCCGAGCCTGTCGCCAGCTTCGGCATCGGCGAGTGGACGCTGCTCGCGCTCTCGATCGGCGCGCCGGTCGTGTTCTTCTTCGTCCTGGCGGCGCTCTATCGCCGCACCCAGGAGATGCGCCTGATCTCGCGCGCCATGACCGAGGTCGCGCTGCGCCTGGCCGAGCCGGAGGTTGCCGGCGCGGATTCCGTGCTGTCGCTGAGCCAGACCATCCGCCGCGAGGTCGCCGCCATGGGCGACGGCATCGAGCGTGCGGTGGCGCGTGCCGGCGAGCTGGAAACCATCGTCCGCGGCGAAATCTCGACGCTCGAGCGCGCCTATGCCGACAACGAGATCCGCCTGCGCTCGCTGATCGACGAGCTCGTCACCCAGCGCGAGGCCGTGGTCGGCAACGCCGAGCGCGTCAAGCTTGCCATCAGCGGTGCCCATGACGGGCTCGCCAAGGACCTCGACAGCGCCAGCCGCGCCATCGCGGAAGCGGTCTCGCAGGCCGGCGACCGCGTCACCGGCTCGCTCGGCGCCAAGGGCGACCAGATCACGCAGGCGCTCGGCCGCGCCGGCGAGAAGATGATCGAGGAGATCAGCGGCCGCAGCCACGACCTCGTCGAGCGCCTGCAGATCACCTCCGGCGAAGTTTCCGAGCGCCTGGCCGGCGCCAGCGGCAACCTGTCGGAGATGCTCGATGGCCGGGCCAAGGAGATCGCGAGCTCGCTGGAGCGCACCGGCGCCGTCCTCACCGAGGGCCTGACCGCCGGCGCCCAGGACGTCACCCGCGCCATCAGCGAGACCGGGAACCAGGTCGCGGAAACGCTGACCGGCCGCGTCGAGACCGTCAACGAACTGCTCAAGAATACCGGCGAGACGCTCGCCCGCGACATCTCGGCGCGCGGCACGGAAGCCGCAGAGCGCTTCGAGGTCAGCAGCCGCAACATGGTCGCGCTGATCGAGAGCCAGAGCGAAGCCCTACAGGCGCGCCTGGCGGAATCCGGCGAAGCGCTGCGCAGCGCCCTGTCCGACGAGGGCGAGAGCGTCACCACCCGCCTCGCCGAGGTCGGGCGCGGGGTCAATACCCTGCTCATCCGCCAGAACGAGGCCATCGCCACCCGCCTGACCGAGGTCGGCGAGAGCGTCCACGGCCTGATCGGCACGCATGGCGACACGCTGGTCAGCCGCCTCAACGAAACCGCCCGCACCGTCGACGACGTGCTGCGCGAGCGCAGCGAGGCGATCATCCTACGCGTCAACGACGCCAGCCAGTCGCTCAGCGAATCCGTCGCGCAGCATGGCGACATGCTCACCGGCCGCATCACCGATGTCGCGGGCCAGGTGAACGGGCTCTTCACCGAGCAGGGCAGCAAGCTCGTCGACCGCCTCAACGAGACCGGCCAGACCGTCCACACCCTGCTCGACCAGCAGGCCGAGAAGCTCGTCGGCCGCGTCTCCAGCGCCGGCAACGAGCTCGCCGATCTGGTCGGCCAGCAGAGCGACGGCGTCGTCGAGCGCGTCGCCGAAGCCGGCCGCAACCTCGCCAGCCTGATGGGCGAGCACAGCGACGCCACGGTCGCGCGCGTCTCGAACGCCGGCGCCGATATCGCCAAGCTCCTGTCGGAGCGCAGCGAGGCGCTGGTCTCCAGCGTGTCGGGCGCCGTCAATACCGTCGAGACGCGCCTGCGCGACGAGAGCGAGCTGCTCGTCAGCCGCCTGACCCAGGCCGGCCAGGAGGTCGGCGTCATCGTCGGCAACGAGAGCGAACGCCTGATCACCGGCCTCTCCGAGACCGGCATGCGCGTCAGCGCCCTGCTCGAGGAGCAGGCCGGCGCGATGACCGTGAAGGTTTCGCAGGCCGGGCTCGAGATCAAGGACCTGCTCGGCAACGAGAGCCAGGCCCTGGCCAGCCGCGTCGCCGATGTCGGCCGCTCGGTGCACGGCATCCTGGCGGAGCGCTCGAACGCGCTGATCACCCGCCTCGCCGAGACCGGCGCCGGCATCGACCAGCAGCTCGACGAGCGCGGCGCGACGCTCGCCGCCCAGGTCACCGGAAGCATCGAGGCGGCCAAGAACGCCCTCGAACAGCAGCAGACCGGCTTCCTCGCCAGCGTCAGTGACACCGCAGAGAAGGTCGGCGCCCTACTCGGCGAACAGCGCGAGACCATGGTGCGCGACCTCGTCAGCACCGGCCGCGAGGTCCATACCCTGCTCGGCGAGCAGAGCGAGGACCTGGCGCGCCGCATGACCGAGGCGACCCGCACGCTGACCGAGACGATCAATGTCGACGGCCGCCATGTCGCCGACCGCGTCTCCGAGGCGACGCAAGGATTGCGCGACACCTTCACTGTCCATGCCGAGGACGCCCGTACCATGCTCGCCGGCACCGGCCGCGAGATCGTGCTGGCGCTGACCCAACAGGGCGGGCGCGTCAACGAGGCGCTCTCGGCCAATGCCGAGTCGATGCTGCGTTCGGTCGAGGGCCGCGCGCAGGCGCTGAACGAGGCGCTGGCGCTGCGCCACGACGCGCTGACCAGGCTCTTCGACGAGCGCGGGCACGAGATCGAGACGGCGCTCGGCGGACGCCTGGCGGCGTTCTCGTCCCTGTTCGATACCCAGGGCCGCGATGTCGAGAATGCGCTGGCCGCGCGTCTCGGCGCCTTCGAGGATCTCATCGTCAACCAGGGCGGCACGCTGACCGCCAAGATTTCCGGCGACGCGCAGCAGCTCACCGCCGCGCTCCATGCCGGCATCGCGCAGGTCGAGAAGCTGATCTCCGAAGACAGTGTCGTGCTGGCCGACAAGGCCGGCGCCCGCGCGCTGGAAGCGGCCGAGCTGCTCGCCACCCGCACCCGCGAGGCGGCGGAGGCGATGGAGAGCCAGATCAAGCTGTTCGAGGACCGCTCGGGCGCCAAGAGCGCCGAGATCGCGGGCACGCTCGACAGCCTGATCGCGCGCATCGACGGCAGCCTGGGCTCGCGCGCCACCGCCCTCAACGAGGCGCTGGTCGAGCGCACGGTCGATATCGCCCGCGTGCTCGCCGAAGGTGGGCGCGAGGTCACCAAGGCGCTCGCGGCCAAGGCCGACGAGATCGGCGAGGTCGTCACCTCCAAGAGCGAGTCGCTCACCCGCACGCTCAGCGACAAGGCCGACACGATCAACGCGACGCTGGGCGGCCGCGCCCTCCAGATCGCCGATACGCTCGACCAGAGCGTGGCCCGCTTCGAGGAGCGCGTCGTCGGCCGGCTCGACACCGTCTCGCACACGCTCGACACCCGTGGCGACGAGATCGCCGCCACGCTGCAGGGCCGTTCGGAGGCCATCGCGGCCGTTCTCGCCGAGCGGGCGCAGGAACTGCGCGCCCTGTTCGACGACCAGGGCGGCGGCATGGTCTCGGCGCTCGCCGGCCAGAGCGAAGCCATCGCGGCGGCGCTCTCCGAGCGCGCCGAGCAGTTGCGCACCCTGTTCGACGATCGCGGCCTCGGCATCGTCGCGGCGCTCGGCCGCCGCGGCGACGCGATCACCGGCGCGCTCGACCAGCGCGCAGAGCAGTTGCGCGCGATCTTCGAAGGCCAGGGCGCCGGCATCGTCACCGCGCTGGAGCGGCAGGGCACGGCGATCACGAACTCGCTGGACGAGCGGACCGACGCCATGCGCGCCGCCTTCGACGCCAAGGGCCACGGCCTCGTCGAATTGCTCGGCCGCCAGGGCGAGACGATCACCCAGTCGCTCGATGAGCGCGTGGAAACTTTGCGCGGCGTCTTCGAGGCCAAGGGCAGCGGCCTCGTCGCGGCCCTCGGCGAGCAGGGCGCGACCTTCACCCAGGCGGTCGACGAGCGTGTCGAGGCCCTGCGCGCCGTGTTCGACGCCAAGGGCAACGGTGCCGTCGAGGCCCTGAACGAGCGCGGCGAAGCGCTCGCCAGCGAGTTCGCCTCGGTCGGCGAGACCGTGGTGCGTGCCCTCGAAAGCCGCGGCAACGCCATCGTCGCCGGCCTGCGCGACCGTGGCGCGGCCATCGCCAACGCGGTCGAGGCTTCGTCCAATGCGCTGCGCGAGACGCTCGAATCGGGCTCGCGCCAGTCGATCGACGCGCTGGTCGGCACCAACGAGCAGCTCCGCGAAGAGCTCGGCGGCATGCTGGGACGCCTCGGCGAAGCCAACAAGCTGATGCAGCAGATCGTCAACGGCGCGAACAAGAACCTCGCCGCCGTCGAGAACAGCCTGTCGACCCGCGTCGGCGAATTGCAGACCGTGATCGGCACCGTGATGTCCGAGGCCGGCTCGGCCTCGCAGCAGGTCACAACGCAGATCGCCGAGCTGAAGAGCTTCTCGGAAGGCACGCTGCGCGAGACCGCGGCGCTGGTCGCCCAGCTCGACGATCGCGGCACCTCCCTGAACGAGGTGACCCAGGCAAGCAGCGCGGCGCTCAACGCCGTCGCCGGCCGGTTGGAGCAGATCGAAGCGCGCGTCGGCAAGGCCCTCTCCGAGCGTCGCGAGGCGCTGGAGCAGTTGCACGGGCTGATTGCCCACCGCACCGACGATGTCGAAACGATCACCCGTTCCTTCGCCTCGCTGATCGACGACTCGCTCAGCACGGCGGAGGCGCGTGCCCGCCAGATCGGCACGGTTCTCTCCGACTCGGCGGAATCGACCACGAACGCCATCGCCCAGCAGTTCGAGGCGATCCGCTCGGCCACCGGCCAGGAGCGCGAGCGCACGGCGGAAGCGCTGCGCGCGGCCTATGCCCAGGTCTCCTCGGAGATCGGCGGCGAGATCGCCAAGGTGACCGAGCGCTTCCAGAAGGCGGCGCAGGAGATGCGCGGCATCACCGGCGATATCCAGCGCGAGCTGGAGGCGACCCGCGCCGAATTGAAGCGCGGCGTGCTCGAGCTGCCAGCCGAAGCCCAGGAATCGACCTCGGCCATGCGCCGGGTCGTGGCCGAGCAGATCAAGGCGCTGAACGACCTCACCGAGATCGTGACGCGGGCCGGCCGCCGCGGCGACGTCTCGCTGCCGATCGACCATGTCGCCAGCCGGCGGCCTGTCGCGGCTGCGGCCGTCGCCGCCCCTGCCCAGGCGGCTCCGGCACGGCCCGCGCAGACGTTCACGCCGGCTCCGCAGCCTGCGCCCGTCGCGGAAGAGCCGCTGCTGCGGCCGTCCATCGACGCGGCGAGCGAGCCCGAGCAGCCTGCTGCGCCGCGCGCGAATGCCCGGATCGAAACGGCGACCGTGCCGACCCGCCCGGCGCCCGTGCCGGAGGCGCAGCGCCGTCAGCCTGAGCCTGCCCCGCAGCAGCAGCCGGCCAAGGCCGGCTGGCTCTCGGACCTGCTGACCCGCGCCTCGCGGGAGGACAAGCAGCCCGAGCCGAGCAAGCCGACGACGCATTCGATCGAGAAGCTCGATTCGCTCTCCGTCGACATCGCGCGGATGATCGACCATGACGCCGCCGTCGAATTGTGGGACCGCTACAAGCGCGGCGAGCGCAACGTCTTCACCCGCCGGCTCTACACGCTGCAGGGCCAGCAGACCTTCGACGAGATGCGTCGCAAGTATCGCCGCGACGCCGAGTTCAAGGACACGGTCGACCGCTATATCGACGAGTTCGAGCGTCTCCTCGGCGAAGCCGCCAAGGACGACCGCGATTCGATGGTGGCCAAGACCTACCTGACCTCGGAGACCGGCAAGGTCTACACGATGCTGGCCCATGCCAGCGGCCGCTTCGAGTAAGCTCTGCACTCAATCGAAACGAGAAAGGCCGCCCAAAAGGGCGGCCTTTCCTTTTGGTGGGATGCATAAGGGGCCTGCGGCCGCCTGGCGGGTACTGGATTTTCACGGAAGCACCGCCGTCATTCCGGGGCTTCGCGTTAGCGAAGAGCCCGGAATCCAGAACCGATACCGCTCTAAATTCGATGGTAACCCGATCCCAGCCCGTTTTCCGGAAAGGGCATCGGTTCTGGGTTCCGGGCTCAGGCCTGCGGCCTGCCCCGGAATGACGAGGAGACGGTCCAGCAGACCCTAAGCCGCCGCCCGGAAGCGCGCCTCGCCTCTGCTCATGAAGCAGGCCTTGTCGAACAGGGCGAGGTCGAGCGGGTTGGGCAAGCGCACATCCGCGATCTCGGGAAACGGCTTGCCCGAGCCCTCATAGGAGCGATCGATCTGGGAGAGAAAGACGAGGATCAGGCCCCTCTGCCGCGCGAAAGCCTTCAACGTTCCGACCTGCTGCGCCAATTCGGGCGTATCGCGGCGCTGGTCAAGCAATTGGAGGTAATCGATGACCGCAACGGTGCCACGAGGCGCATCGGCCAGCCTTGCGGCGATATAATCGGCGCTGATCACGTCCGAGCAATCGCATTCGAACCGATCCGCGAACTCCGCCGGCTCGATCTGGAGGGCGCGCAGGCGGGAGAGAACATCCGCCGGCGTGTACTCCAGCGTGAGGAAGACGCCTCGGCGGCCGGCTCGCATGGCTTCCGCCAGTAGCGCGAGACCAGCCAGCGTCTTGCCCTGTCCCGGACGTCCCGCCATCAGCATGAGATCGCCCGGGTCCGGCAAAGGCCAGAGCGCGCGCATCGATGCCATTCCCGGCTGCTTGGCGGCGAGCAGACTCCAGCTGCGATAGCCTTCCTCGCTTGCGACACGGTCGAGCGCGGCGTGGAGCGGGATACGCTCTGCCCGGCTCAAGAGCCGCGCTTTACGCTTCAACCGATGGATCGGGGCCGACAACATCATGACGTGAACCTCCTATCGCGAGCAGCTGGCGCAATCCCTCCTCATGCGTGATGCCCGGACAGTCGGTCGGTTCGTCGGAAATGCCCCGCATGATGATGCTGCCCCGGCTGTAGGGGGGAGGCTCGGGCCGAGCCGGAATCACAGCCTAGCGCAGCAGCGAGCGGAAGAAAATCACCGGTGGCAGCCGGACGCGCTCCGAGCCTGTTTGGAAACTCCCCAAGCCCTCATCCTGAGGAGCCATTTCGTCAGAAATGGCGTCTCGAAGGATGCTCCCGAAGTTTCGGATGCCCGCTGGAACATCCTTCGAGACGCCGCTATCGCGGCTCCCCAGGATGAGGGCTGCATTTCCAGACGGGCACTCAGCGCGCCCAGCGCACGATCTCGACGAGAACCTGCGACAATGCCCGGTCGAGCGCCTGGGTCGCGCCCGGCCCGTCGACCGCGCCGGCCGGCACGCGCGCAGCGAACAGCCGCGCCCGCTGGATCTGCCCGGTCCGGTCGCCGACGATCCGCGCCGTGATCTCGACCACCGCCGTCCCGCTCGCTGCCTCGATGTTGAAGCTGCGGATATTGGTGTTGAGCTGGACGTCGGGGGAGATGCGCTGGCCCGGACCCGAGACCGAACCGACGCGGCCGGCATTCTCGAAGGTCTGAATCAGCCGCGCCTGCACCAGCGCCGGAACCCGGTCGGCCCATTGCGCGCCGCCGACGAAGGAGAGCGCGCCGCTCGAATCCTTGACGATGACGCGGTCGGAATCGAGCGCCTGGACGGCCGTCGGCTCGGCCACGACCATCGCGCCCCGCGAGCCGCCGACCTTGCCGAACCCGCCCGGCGCCGAGAGGTCGAAGGTGGTCGGCGTCGCCCCGCCGCCGCAGCCGGCGAGCAATGCGGCCGAAGCCACGGCCAGGACCGGAAGGAAGCGGCGTATCCGGCGTGCCGAAGGAAGGCGAAGCTCGGTCGTCATGGGGCTAGCGCGATCCATTGTATTGGGGAAGCGGCGGCTTGCCGCCGAAAATGAACTGCTGCGGGTTGCGTTCGAAATTCCGCAAGGTGCGGTTGAGTTCCGTCAGGGTCTTCCTGCCGTCCGATGCCAGCGTCTCGACATCGCGCAGCCCCGGCCCGGTAAAGCGGCTGATGCCGGCGGTAATCTCGGCGGTGCGCTTGTCGAGATTGTCCGCGAGCGTGCGGATCGACTTGGCGGCGTCCGCGACCTCCTGGAAGGCGCTGCGGCCATCAGGTCCCGATCCGGATTCGAGGAAGCCCTTCGCCGCCTGGAGCACGCCTTCGACCTGATCGGCGGCGCGGTCGAGCTTGGCCGAGATCGAGGCCGCGTCCTTCACCACCTTGGCGACATCGGCGCTGGAGCCGCCGAGCGCGCCGGTGAACTTGTCGACATTGTCGATGATGCTGGCGACCTTGTTGCGGTCGACCGAACGGACCACGCCCGTCAGCTCCTCGCTGAGCGATTGCAGCTTCTGCGAGAGCGGCTGGATCGTCTCGGCGATGTTGCCGAAGCCGGCCATCAGCTTGTCGAGCCCGGCGGCATTGTTGCCGAGCGCCTGCGAGAATTTCTCGACATTGCGGACGGTGTTGTTGATCGGCTCGCGGTTCTGCTTGATCAGCCCGTCGAGCGAGGTGAGCATCCCGTCCGCCCTCTGCGCCACGTTGCGCACGGTCTCGATGATGTCCTGCAGTTCGGAGCGCTCGGCGATGATCGTCGGCATCGGCTCGCCCGGCTTGGCCTTCAGGACCGGTGCGCCGGGATCACCGCCGATGAGCTGCAGGGCGACCACGCCCGCCAGCCCCTGCGCCTCGATCCGGGCGCGCGTGTCCTCGCGCAATGGCGTGGTGTTGGCGACCTGGACCACCGCGTAGATGCGGCGCGGATCGTCCGACTGGAGCTCGATGCTGGTGACTTCGCCGACGCGCAGGCCGTTGAAGAGCACGCTCGACCCGCGCCCGAGCCCGGTCACCGTGCCGGTGAAGATGACGCGGACGTTCTCCTTGCGCCCGCTCCCGCCGCTGTTGAACCAGTAGACGAAGCCGAAAGCCGCCGCGAGGACCGCGAGCGTGAACAGACCGACGAGTGCGTAATTGGCGCGCGATTCCATGGTCTAGCCGCTTCGTCCCTGCTCTCCCGCCGGCAGCCTGGCCATGGCGCGCTCCCCGCCGAAATAGGCCTTCAACCATGGATGATCGGACGCCAGCATCGTCGCCAGCGTGCCGACCGCGATCACCTTCTTGTCCGCCAGAGCGGCGATTCGGTCACAGGCATGATACAGGCTGTCGAGATCGTGGGTTACCATGAAGACGGTGAGACCCAGAGTTTGCTTGAGGGTCATGATCAGATCGTCGAACTCGGCAGCACCGATCGGATCCAGGCCCGAGGTCGGCTCGTCCAGGAAGACGATCTCGGGATCGAGCGCGAGCGCGCGGGCGAGCGCCGCGCGCTTGATCATGCCGCCCGAGAGTTCCGACGGCGCCTTGTCAGCGGCGTCGCGCGGCAGGCCGACGAGATCGAGCTTCACCATCGCCAATTCGTCGAGCAGGTCGGGCGAGAGATGGAGGTACTCGCGCATCGGCACCTGGATGTTCTGCTTGACCGTGAGCGCGGAGAACAGCGCGCCCTGCTGGAACATCACGCCGAAGCGCCGCTCCAGCACCCGCCGCTGCTGCTGGTTGAGCTCGTCGACATCCTCGCCGAAGACCTCGATCGTGCCGCGCCGCTTGCGGACGAGGCCGAGGATCGTGCGCGTCAGCACCGACTTGCCCTGGCCGGAACCGCCGACGAAGCCGAGGATCTCGCCGCGGAGCACGTCGAGATCGAGCCCGTCCATGATCACCTTGTCGCCGAAGGCGACCTTGAGGTCGCGGACGCGGATCACGGCCTCCGGCTCGCCGGGGGGCTGAGTGCGATCGGTATGGGAGAGGTCCTGCTGCATCATCCTCAGAACGCGATCGAGGCAAAGAACATGGCGAAGAGTCCGTCGACGACGATGACCATGAAGATCGCCTTCACCACCGAGGCCGTGACCTGACGGCCGAGCGATTCCGCCGAGCCCTTGACCGCGAGCCCCTCGATCGAGGCGATCAGCCCGATCACGAAGGCCATGAACGGCGCCTTGATCAGGCCGACGGCGAAATGCTTCCAGGTGATCACCGATTGCAGGCGCGCGAGGAAGGTGTCGACGCCGATGCCGCCATAGAGCCATGACACGAGCCCGGCGCCGACAAGGCCGGCCATGGCCGAGATGAAGCTCAGGATCGGCAGCGAGATGATCAGCGCGAGGATGCGCGGCACGATCAGCACCTCGATCGGGTCGAGCCCCATCACGCGCAGCGCATCGATCTCCTCGCGCATCTTCATCGAGCCGATCTCGGCGGTGAAGGCGGAGCCCGAGCGGCCGGCGATCATGATCGAGGTCAGCAGCACCGCGAGCTCGCGCAGGATCAGAATGCCCGTCAGGTTCACGACGAAGGCGGAGGCGCCGAACTGCTGCAACTGGAAGATGCCCTGCTGCGCGACGATGCAGCCGACGAGGAACGAGATCAGCATGATGATCGGCGCGCCGTTGAAGGCGATCAGCTCGATCTGGTTGACCAGAGACGGCCCCCGGAACTTGCGCGGGCCAAGGACGACGCTGGCCGAGCCGACCACGACCTCGCCGAGGAACATCGCGCCGCCCACCATGTCGCGGCCGAAGCGCACGACGCTCTCGCCGATATCGACGAGGATGTCGACGACGCCGACATGCCGGTGCGGCTTCGGCGGGTCGTCGTCATGAACCTGGACTTCCGCCAGGAGGAGGCCGTGCTCGGGCTTGCTGCTGACGAGCTCGACATCGACGCCGTCCCGCTCCTGCCGGGCCTTCAGGCGGTTGAGAACATAGGCGCCTAGCGTGTCGAGCCGCGTCACGCCGGAGAGGTCGATCCGGGCGCCGGCCTGCGTGAGGCTTTTGGTGATCTCGCCGACCAATTCCTCGATGCGCGGCGCACGGTCGGCGCTCCACGACCCCGCCAGCGCTACCGCGAGAGCGCCCGCATCATCGCGGATGGTCGCCTGCGGTTCGGCGGTATCGACGCTCGCCATGTCGCCGTGAGGTCCTTGTTCCCCTGGCCGTAACGGCCTTGCAGCCGGGCGCGACCGCAGATCGTCGATCGCACCAGCTTCCACCCCCAGCCCTGTATTGCCGCGCCGCGCCTGCTTGGCAAGCACCGGCCGCTCCAACGGTTCCGGCTGCGCCGCAGAAGCCACGCCAGAGCCGAGAAAGGCGGCTTTGCCGACCGATTGTTCCAATTCGGGGCGAAGACAGCAATTCCTTAAGAAATCGCAAGGCAGGCTCGAACCATACCGCCACGACCGCCCGCTGATTCGGCCGGTCCTTCGAAAGCAGATCCGTCATGGGCGATGCGCGCTCGCTGACTCCGCTGAGCCAGGCCGACTACGAGGCGATCGAAGCCGCGGTGATGGAGACGGCGCGCGGCCGCTGGTTCATGGTCGAATATGCCAAGCGCAACCGGCAGGCGGACACGCTGCAACTGCTCGGCGCCATCCAGCGGATCGAGCGGGTCGTCGGGCTCGGCGTGCAGGAGACAAGCCGCGAAACCAACCTGATCGAGGCGGCCGCGCTGATCAGCGACCTGCGCACCGATCTCGAACGGATCAGCGGCAGGGCCGAGACACGCTCCTCGGGGCTCGCAGCCCAGATCGAGAAGGCGGCGGGCACCGTGCTCGCGGCGTCCGAAAGCATCCAGGAAGCCGCCTGGGGCCTGCGCGAGGCCGGCGCGGACCAGGAAGCCTGCGATGCGCTCGACCGCCGCGCCGCCGAAATCTCGACGGCGATCGGCATCATCGACGGCGTGGTCCAGCGCATCGACAAGATCGCCGATACGGTCGCGATGCTGGATTCGAGCCTGCGGGCCTTCGGCGAGGTCTCGCGTGAGAGCAGCGTCAGCTTCGCCGCCATGGCGGCCAGCGCGGAAACGCTGACCGTGCCACCGCCTTCCGGCGCGCCGCGGCATTACGACGACCTAGAGATCGCAAGCGACGGCCGCCGGCCCGTTCCGCTCGAACGCAACGACCGGCCGGCGGATGAGGCGCGCCTCGCCACCGCCCCGCTGCTGGACGACGATATCGTCTTCAGCGATGCCGATATTCCGATGCCCGAAGCGATGCGCCTGGCGGCGAGCCCGTCGGAGACCGCTCTGCGCGAGATCGACGCCCTGCCGGCCGAGCGCAAGCTCGCCTATTTCGTCTAGGCTCCCCGCCCCGACCGCTCAGTTCTCGCGGCGGATGGCGCTTTCGTGCCAGCGGCGCAGCAGCAGGTACGAGATCAGGCTCGTCGCCAGGAAGATCGCGATCCCCGACAGCGAGATCATTACCAGCGCCGCGAAGACGCGCGGGATCTTGAGCTGGTAGCCCGCTTCCAGAATGCGATAGGCCAGCCCCGAGGCACTGCCGCCGGTGCCCGCGACGAATTCGGCCACCACCGCGCCGATCAGCGCGAGCCCGCCCGAAATCTTCAAGCCTGCCAGGAAATAGGGCAAGGCCGCCGGCAGCTTGAGATAGCGCAGCGTCTGCCAGCGCGAGGCGCCGTAGAGCTCGAACAGGTTGACGAGGTTATGGTCGGCCGAGTTCAGCCCGAGGATCGTGTTCGACAGGATCGGGAAGAAGGCGACGATCCAGGCGCAGATCAGCAGCGACAGGTCGATATCGTTGGCCCAGATGATGATCAGCGGCGCGATGGCGACGATCGGCGTGACCTGCAGGATGACCGCATAGGGCAGGAGCGCCATCTCGAGCCATTTCGACTGGCTGAACAGCACGGCAAGCGTGACGCCGACGACGACAGCAGCCGCCAGCGCCATGAAGGTGATTTTCAGCGTCACCCAGAGCGAACCGGAGAGCGTGCCCCAGTCAGCGATCAGCGTCTGGCCGACAAGGATCGGCCCGGGCAGCACGTAATGCGGGATATCGTTCCAGCGGACCGCGAACTCCCAGAGCGCCAGCACGATCACGCCGATCACGATCGGGGCGAGGATGCGCGGCCAGATGCTGGCCGGCAGGCCGAGGATGCGGGCCTCCGCCATCGCGACGGGCAGCGCCTGCGCATCGGTGCCATCGGAGCGAAGCGTTTCGACGGGCGCGCTCATCGGCCGATCGCCTCCTTCAGCGTGGTGGAGGCGACGCGGCAGAGACGGGCGTATTCGCCGGAGGTCCGGAACAGCTCGTCACGGGGATAGGCGGCATCGACCGAAAGATCGGCCATGACGCGGCCGGGCCGGGCCGCCATCACCACGATGCGCTGCGAGAGATAGACGGACTCGAAGACCGAATGGGTGACGAAGACAGCAGTGAAGCGCTCGCGCTCCCACAGCGCCAGGAGGTCGTCGTTGAGGCGGTGGCGGGTGATCTCGTCGAGCGCGGCGAAGGGCTCGTCCATCAGCAGGATCTTCGGCCGCATCACCAGCGCGCGGGCGATCGAGACGCGCATCTTCATGCCGCCGGAAAGCTCGCGCGGATAGGATGTCTCGAAGCCCTTGAGGCCGACCAGCGCCAGCATCTCGGCGGCCCGCGCCTCGGACTCGGCCCGGGCCACGCCCTTGAGCTTCAGCGGCAGCATGACGTTGGCCAGCGCATTGGCCCAGGGCATCAGCGTCGGGTCCTGGAAGACGAAGCCGAGATCGCGCGCGCCACGGCCGGCGCTGCCTTGCGCGGCGCCGGTCTCGCCCGGCCAGGCGATCGTGCCGGAGCTCGGTGCGCCGAGGCCCGCGATCATGCGCAGCAGCGTCGATTTCCCGCAGCCGGAGGGGCCGAGCAGGCTGATGAACTGCCCTGCCCCCAGTTCGAGATCGACGTCGCGCACGGCGAGCGTGCCGTTGGCGAAGCGCTTCGAGACCTGCCGGATCGCCACCAGCGGGGTGCCGGCGCTTTGGTTGCCCGGGGGTGTGCTTAGATAGGCCGTGTCCAAAGCCTGATGATCCGATCTACGAAATGCCGTCATTCTCGGGCGAAGCGGAGCGCAGACCCGAGAATCTCATGACGAGAGCGCGCTGGTTTCCGAGATGCTCGGATCAAGCCCGAGCATGACGCTACCCCTCAGCCCTTGCCGATGCCCTTGTTGACGAAGTCGAGGCTGTAGGCCTTCTTCACGTCGACGCCGGCCGGAACGACGCCCGCCTCGCTCATCGTCTTGTAGAAGCTCGCCCAGCGCGCATCGGTCATCGCGCCGATGCCGAGCGTCTTGGCGTCGCCGGAGACGACGATGCCCCGCTCGTTCATCACCTTGAGCGCGTAATCGATCTTCTCCTGATCCATGTCGGGATTGTCCTTCAGGATCTGGGCATTGGCGGCAGCATTGCCGGGGCCGCCCTTCATGTATTCGGCCCAGCCTTCCAGCGTCGCATCGGTGAAGCGCTGCACGACGTCCTTCTTCTCCTGCGCCATCTTCCGGGAGAGCGTGATCGTGGTGTTGTAGTTCTCGAAGCCGGCATCGGCGAGGAGATGCACGACCGGGTCGACGCCGGCCTTGCGGATGACGAAGGGCTCGGAGGAGAGGAAGCCCTGCTGCGTCAGCTTCTTGTCGGCCAGGAACGGCGCCATGTTGAAGGTATAGGGGCGGATCTGCTCGTCCTGGTAGCCGAACTTGAGCTTCAGGAAGGGCCAGAAGCCGACGCGGGCCTGCGCCGCGATCAGGATCGGCTTGCCCTTGAGATCGGCGAGCGTGTCGTTGCCCTGGCCGGGATGCGAGATCAGGACTTGCGGGTCCTTCTGGAAGATCGAGGCGATGCAGAGGAAGGGCAGGTTCTCATGCGCGAAGCTGAGCGCCTCCAGCGAGTTGCCCATGATCATGTCGACGCGGCCGCCGAGCAGGAGCTGCGTCGGGTTCTGCTGCGGGCCGCCGGGGCGGATCTCCACGTCGAGGCCGTATTTCTTGTAGATGCCGTTGGTGGCGGCGAGATAGAAGCCGCCATGCTCGGTCTGGGCCCGCCAGTTGGTCTGGTAGCTGACCTTGTCGAGCGTCTGCGCGTTGACGCGCGCGCCCGGCACCGGGATCAGCAATGAGGCGGTGGAGCCGCCGATCAGCCCGAGTGCGGCACGCCGGTTTACGCGATATTTCATCGTCGTCATCTCGCTCTCTCCCCTCATCCTGCAGCCGGGCAGCCACTGGCCCGTCTCCTTATCCCATGCGATAGGACGGCGGGACAATGCAACGCCGCATCGCCGGGTTTCTGCACAGAAACAAGGCGATGACATCGGCTCCTGACAGGCCTGATCATGACCGCACGTTTCTGGGGCGACCTGAAGAGCTCCGACTTCGCCGGGCTTTCGCCCGATCGCACCGTGGCGGTGCTGCCGCTGGCGGCGATCGAACAGCACGGCCCGCATCTGCCGGTCTCTGTCGACACCACCGTGATGAACGGGATGCTGGCCGAGGCGATGCCGCTGGTACCGGCCGATCTTGACGTACTCGTCCTGCCGACGCAGGCCGTCTGCAAGTCGAACGAGCACCTGCATTCGCCGGGCACGGTCACGATCGGCTGGGAGAGCGCGATCCGCTCCTGGCTGGAGATCGGCGAGAGCGTGAAGCGGGCCGGCCTGCGCAAGCTCGTGCTGGTCACCTCGCATGGCGGCAATGTCGACCCGATGAAGATCGTCGCGCGGGAGCTACGCGTCAGCCATGGCATGCTCGCCGTCTGCACCGCCTGGATGTCCTTCGGCCTGCCGGAGGGGCTTTATGGAGAGCTCGACATCCGCCACGGCATCCATGGCGGCGATGTCGAGACCTCGTTGATGCTGCATTTCCGGCCTGATCTCGTCGATATGGGCCAGGCCGCGCTGTTCAAGCCGCATACGGTGACGATGGCCGAGGAAGGCTACACCCATCTGCGCCCGACCGGCCCGCATGCCTTCGCCTGGATGGCGCAGGACGTCAACCGCGCGGGCGCGGCCGGCGATGCCAGCCTCGCGACCGCTGCGAAGGGCAAGGCGACGGCCGCATTGCAGGCGAAGGGCTTCGTCGCCCTTATGGCCGATGTCGCGCGGATGCCGCTCGATACGCTCTACAAGGCGGATTGATCGATAGAGCTCGACCACCCCACCCGCGTCATCCCGGGCTTGACCCGGGATCCATCGGAGGGCTCCGGAGCTCTACGATGGATCCCGGATCGGCGCTGCTACGCAGCTTGTCCGGGATGACGGCGCGGTCTTTCGATGGACAGCGCTTCTCTTGGAACTCCTCACTCGGGATCGAGGAGGCGTGGCCCCGGCCCCTCCTCGGCCAGGCGGTCGAGCGGGTTGTGCAGCGGGCAATCCCGCACCGAGAGACAGCCGCAGCCGATGCAGCCGTTGAGGTGATCGCGCAATCGCGTCAGCCGGTCGATGCGGCGCTCCAGCTCCTGCTTCCAGCCGGATGACAGCCGCGCCCAGTCCGCGACGGTCGGCGTGCGCTCCTGCGGCAAAGCCTTGAAGGCTTCGCGAATGGTCTTCAGCGGGATGCCGGCGCGCTGCGCCACCTTGATGATCGCGACGCGCCGCAGCACCTCGCGGGCATAGCGGCGCTGGTTGCCCGCCGTGCGATGGCTGCGGATCAACCCTTCCGCCTCGTAGAAATGCAATGCCGAGACGGCGAGACCGCTGCGGCGAGCGACTTCGCCGACGCTGAGTTCGATCGGCAAATGCGGCTGTCGGGACATCCGAACGCCTCTTGACCTTAACCTTACTTGAGGTTCTATAAGCCGCGCTCCCGTGATGCAAACCGGAGCGTTTCCATGCACCAGAAGGTCGATACGCGGATCAGGCTCGCCCTGATCTATGGCAGCAGCCGCGAGGGCCGCTTCTGCGACAAGGTCGCCGGCTGGGCGATCTCGCAGATCGCAGGCGACGGCCCCTTCGATCTCGCGGTCGTAGACCCCGGCGAGATCGACCTGCCGCCCCGTCATGTCAGCGGCAAGCACCCGGCGCTTGAAGAGCTCAGGACCATCATCGGCTGGGCCGACGGCTTCGTCGTGGTGACGCCCGAGTACAATCGCGGCTATCCGGCGATCCTGAAATTCTTGATCGACGCGGTCGGGCCGGAATGGCGCGGCAAGCCGGTCGGCTTCGTCTCCTATGGCGGCATCTCCGGCGGCCTGCGCGCCGTCGAGCAATTGCGCCTCGTCTTCGGGGAATTGCATGCCGCGCCGATCCGCGACGGCGTCGCCTTCGCCGATGTCTGGAGCCGCTTCGATACGGAGGGCAAGCTGCTCGATGCCGACCGCGCCGAACAGGCGATGGCGACGATGCTGGCGCAGCTCCATTGGTGGGCGAGCGCGCTCCGCAAGGCGCGCGCGGAGGTGCCCTACGGCCAGTTCGCGGCGGCGTGATACGTCACGCGAACGTGGAAAGAGCTTCACAAATCCGAACTGGTCTCCGCGTGGCGGGATGCGGGACAATGCCCCTCCCTGACGAGGAGCCGACGGATATGAAGCTCAAACTTCTCCGCAACGCGACGCTGAAGCTCACCTATGGCGGCAGGACCTTCCTGATCGACCCGGATTTCGGCCCGCGCCATAGCCGTCGCTCCTTCACAGGGCGTTCGGAGAACCCGATGGTCGATCTGCCCGAGCCGATCGAGGACATCATCGCCGGCGTCGACACCGTGATCGTGTCGCATCTCCATGCCGACCATTTCGACGAGGTCGCCAAGGAGCGCATCCCGAAGAATCTGCCGATCATCTGCCGGCCCGGCGACGAGGCGGCGATCGCGCAGGCGGGCTTTTCCTCGATCACGGCGATCGATTGCTTCATCCGGCTGGGCCAGATCATCCTGAAGCGGCATCCGGCCCAACACGGCACCGGCGCCGTCGTCGAGAAGATGGGGCCGGTGATGGGCCTGAGCTTCGAGGCGCCGGGCGAACCGACGCTCTACTGGTGCGGCGACAGCGTGCTCTATCCGCCGCTGCGCGATGCCGCGACGGCGACGGGGCCGGATGTCATCGTCACGCATTCCTGCGGGGCGAAATGGGACGACACGCTGATCGTGATGGACGACGAGCAGACGCTCGATCTCGCCGAAGCCTTCCCGCTGGCGACGGTGATCGCGACGCATATGGAAGCGCTCGATCACGCCACGGTCAGCCGCACTGCTTTGCGCAAGGCGGCGAAGGAGCGTGGCGTCGACACGCGGCGCCTGCGCATCCCACCCGACGGCGAGACGATCGAGTTCGGCGTGCCGGCGCTGGTGTGAGCCGTTTCAGCCAGGCGTCCCGAGCATCTCTGGAAAGAGAGGCGCCTCATCCTGCATGAGATTCTCGGGTCGAAGCTGCGCTTCGCCCGAGAATGACGGTGCGGGCCGTTACTCCCCCGCCTTCAGCTGCTTGGCGTAGATGTCCTTGTATTGCTCGCGCAGCAGGTTCTTCTGGACCTTGCCCATGGTGTTGCGCGGCAGCTCGGCCACGACGAAGACCTGCTTGGGCTGCTTGAACTTGGCGAGCCGCTGCTCCAGCACTGTCGCGATGCTCTTCGCGGTGACATCGGCGCCGGGCTTGCAGACCACGACCGCGGTGACGCCCTCGCCGAAATCGGGATGCGGGCAGCCGATGACGGCGCTCTCGATGACGCCCGGCATCTCGTCGATCTCAGTCTCGACTTCCTTGGGATAGACGTTGTAGCCGCCGGTGATGATCAGGTCCTTGCCGCGCCCGACGATATGGATGTAGCCGGCGGGATCGATCTTGCCGAGGTCACCGGTGATGAAGAAGCCGTCGGCCCTAAACTCCGCGGCTGTCTTCTCCGGATTGCGCCAGTAGCCCTTGAAGACGTTGGGACCCTTGACCTCGATCATGCCGATCTCGTCGCGGGCGAGCTCCTTGCCGGTCTCGGGATCGACGACACGCGCCGAGACGCCCGGCAGCGGGAAGCCGACCGTGCCCGCCACCCGATCGCCCTCATAGGGGTTCGAGGTGTTCATGTTGGTCTCGGTCATGCCGTAGCGCTCGAGAATGGCGTGGCCGGTGCGGGCGCTCCACTCGCGATGCGTCTCGGCCAGAAGCGGCGCCGAGCCGGAGACGAAGAGGCGCATATGCCTGGTCGCCTCCTTCGTCAGGCGGGCATCCTGAAGCAACCGGACATAGAAGGTCGGCACGCCCATCATGCTCGTTGCCTGGGGCAGGTATTTGAAGACCTGATCCGGATCGAACTTCGGCAGCAGGATCATCGAGGCGCCGGACAAGAGGATCACATTGGTCGCGACGAAGAGGCCGTGGGTGTGGAAGATCGGGAGCGCGTGCAGCAGCACGTCGCCCTTCGCGAAACGCCAGTAGTCGACCAGCGCCAGCGCATTCGACGACAGGTTGTCGTGGCTGAGCATCGCGCCCTTGGAGCGGCCGGTCGTGCCGGAGGTGTAGAGGATCGCAGCGAGATCGTCCGACCCGCGCGCAATATCGGTGAAGTCGCTCGAGGCGGCGTTCGCCTTGTCGAGCAGGCTGCCGGTTCCAATGCCGAGGGTCTCCAGCTTGGCGCCGGCCTTCTCGGCATAGGGACGCAGGGCGTCAGCCTTGGCGGGATCGCAGACGAAGACGGCGGGCTCGGCATCGCCGAGGAAATATTCGATCTCGGCCGGGGTATAGGCGGTGTTTAGCGGCAGGAAGATCGCGCCGGCGCGTACCGTGCCGAGATAGAGCATCAGCGCCTCGAAGCTCTTCTCGACCTGGACGGCCACACGGTCACCCGGTTTGACGCCGAGCCCGGTGAGCGCAGCGGCGAAGCGGGCGGAGACCGCGATCATATCGCCATAGGAGAGCTGCCGGCCGTCATCGAGCAGCGCGAAGGGCGCGTCCGGCGCCGGCATGCGCGAGCGGATCAGGTCGAAGAGATGATTGCCCATGATTTCGGGTCCTTTCAGGCGTTTCCGTGTCAATGTCGTTCAATATGAGCCTTCATCCTGAGGAGCCGCGTGAGCGGCGCCTCGAAGGATGAGGGCTGAGGGGGATCGCATCGCGCTCAACTCGCCGCCGGGCGCAGCAGCTTGCGCACGCCGGAGGAGGCCACCACCGTGTTGCGGGTGGCGAAGGCCTCGTGGTTGGTCTCGATGTCGTCGAGCTCGTAGCGGTAATTGACCATCACGCCATGGGACTCGCGCAGGCCCCGCGCCGAGAGGTTGCCGCCGACATTGATGCGCTCCAGCCGGGCGCCGTTGCCGAGGTGGAAGCGCGCGACCGGGTCGATGACGCGGCCGGAGGCGGTGCGCGCCCGCAGCATGTATTCCGCCGTCATCTGGCCGAGCAGCTTGTCGCGGCGCGCCTTCGTGGCTTCGTCGAGCGAAATCGTCTCGCCGGCCGGGCGGGCCAGCTCGGCGCGCTCTTCATTGGTGAGAACGAGATCGCCAGGCTCGGCCGCGATGCCGGCGAGCCAGCGCGCGAAGCCGGGCACCGGCGAGAGCGTGACGAAGGTGTCGAGCCCCGGCAATTCGCGCTTCAGGTCCTCGGCGACCTGCTTGATCAGGAAATTGCCGAAGGAGATGCCGCGCAGGCCCTCCTGGCAGTTCGAGATCGAATAGAACACCGCGGTCGTCGCGGCCTGCGCCGGCAGGATCGCGCGCTCCGGCTCCAGCACTTCGCCGATGCTGCGCGGGATGGCGCCGGTCAGCGCGACCTCGACGAAGATCAGGGGGTCGTCGACGAGCTGTGGGTGGAAGAAGGCGAAGCATCGCCGGTCGGCCGGCTCCAGCCGGCGCCTCAGATCGTCCCAGCCCTGGATCTCATGGACCGCCTCGTAGCGGATGATCTTCTCCAGCACGTTGGCCGGTGTGCGCCAGTCGATGCGGCGCAGGACGAGGAAGCCGCGGTTGAACCAGGAGCCGAAGAGATGGCGAAAATCGTCGTCGATGCCCTTCAGCTCCGGCTCCGCCGACATCGCCTCGAACAGGGCCTCGCGCATCCGCACCAGCACATGCGTGCCTTCGGGCGCCAGGTTCAGGCGGCGCAGTAGCTCCTGCCGCCGGGGCTCGGCCGCATGATGCAGAGCCGCCACGGTCGCGGGGTCGGGCTTGGCGCGGTAGGCCTCGATCGCCGCGTCGAGACGGTCGTGATCGGGGCCGAAGCGCTCCCGCAGCACATTGAAGAAGGCGAGCCGGCCGGGCTTGTCGAGCCCTTGCCAAGCTTCGAGCACGGCCTGCGCCAGCGCCATGCCCGAGGCTTCGCCGCGGCCGGAGAGCAGGTCTTCGCAGAGCTTGTCGATCGGGCGCGAGCGATTGCCCAGGAAACGTTCGAAACCGATCAGCGCGCGGCCGCGATCCGCCACGTTGGTGAGAAGTTCGCCCAGAAATGCCATGTTCACGCCGGCTCCCAGTTCGCAGCCTGATCCTATACGAGATTCAGCGCAGGCAAATCGGGCATCAGCGCAGCAGGCTCCAGGCCTTCAGGAAGAAATCCGGCGTGCCGAAATTGCCGGATTTCAGCGCGACGACCATCTCCGGCCCGTCGACGACGCGCGTCCAGGGCACGCCGGGATCGATCTCCGGGCCGATCCCCAAGGTGCGGATGCCGAGGCCCAGCACGGTCGCGCCCGAAGTCTCTCCACCCGCGACGAGAAGCCGCGTCACGCCGCCGTCCGAAAGCCGGCGGGCCAGCTCGGCGAAAGCATGCTCGACGATGCTGCCCGCCTTTTCGCGACCGAGCTTGTCCTGCACCGCCGCAACCTCGGCCGGATCGTCGCTGGAATAGACGAGGAACGGCTTGTCCGCCGGCTGCGCCAAGGCCCAGGCGGCGATGCCCGCGGCATCCTGCCGGCCATCGGCGAGCGCGAAGGGATCGACCTTGAGTGCGGGAAAGCCCGCTTCCAAGGCCACCTTGATCTGGCCGCGCGTCGCGGTCGAGCAGCTACCGGAGATGATGCCGGCGCGCCCGGCCGGCGCCTTCAACTCTGCCGGGCCGGGACGCTCCTGCAGGAGGCCGGCGCGGCGGAAATTCTGCGGCAGGCCCATCGCGATGCCGGACCCGCCGGTGAGCAGGACATGCTCGGACACGGCGTGGCCGAGCGTCATCAGGTCCTCGTTGGTCAGCGCGTCGGTGACGGCATAGCGGACGCCGTCCGCCTCGAGCTTGGCGAGGCGCGCCCTCACTGCGGAAGGCCCGGCGAGCACGGTGGCATAGTCGACCAGGCCGGTCTCGGTCTTCGCCTGCGCCGACATCAACCGCATCAGGTTGGAATCCCGCATCGGCGTCAGCGGATGATCCTTCATCGAGCTTTCGTGCAGCGGCACGGCGCCGACGAAGAGATAGCCCTGATAGATCGAGCGGCCGTTCGCCGGGAAAGCCGGGCAGACGATGGCGAGCTTCGAGCCCAGCCGTTCGGCCAGCGCATTGGCCACCGGCCCGATATTGCCCTCGGCCGTCGAATCGAAGGTGGAGCAGTATTTGAACAGGATCTGGCGCGCGCCGGCCTTCAGCAGGGCCTCGCAGGCGGCGAGCGAATCCGCGACGGCCTCGGCGACCGGATTGGTCCGCGATTTCAGCGCGACGACGACCACATCGGCCTCGGGCAGGGTCGAGCCGGCGGGAGGCACGCCGATCACCTGGACGGTGCGCATGCCGGCCCGGTTCAGCATCAGCGCGACGTCTGTCGCGCCCGTCATGTCGTCGGCGATCACGCCCAGCAGCATGCTCGATCTCCCCTTTTAGCCCTGTCGAGCGTCGTTCTAGTGACTGCCGCCCGGTGAGGCGACCGCTATCGCCGCATCGTGCACGTCCGCCGCGGACATGGAACCCCGGCCTCCCGCAAGTCGACCTCTGCCCACGCGATGGGCAGGGCTGCCTCAGAATTGGTGCGGCGCGTCATCGACGGCGGGCGCGATCTGAGTCAGTTTAGTGCCACAAGGAACGAATTGAGCAGGACGACCCGCGTGCCAAGCGGCGGGAACGTTCGCCGACAACGTCCGGAACGAGGGGACAATCATGAATCTGCTGAAGGTTGCGATTTCGGCCGCCGCGCTCGCGCTGGCGACATTGCCGACACTGGCCCAGACCCCGTCGACCTTGCGGATCGGGGTGCAGGAAGACCCTGACATGCTCGACCCGCACAAGGCGCGGACCTTCGTCGGCCGCATCGTCTTCATGGGGCTGTGCGACCGGCTGCTCGACATCACCCCGGAGCTGAAGCTGGTGCCGCGGCTGGCGACGGAATGGGGTTTCTCCGCCGACGGGCTGACGCTGACCATGAAGCTGCGCAGCGACGCCAAGTTTCATGACGGCGAGAGCTTCAATGCCGAGGCCGCCAAGGCCAATCTCGAACGCGCGATGACCCTGCCGGACTCGCTGCGCAAGTCGGAGCTCGCCTCGGTCGACAAGGTGGAGGCGCCGGATGCGACGACGCTGGTGCTGAAGCTGAAGCGGCCGGATGCCACGCTGCTCGCCCAGCTCACCGACCGCGCCGGGATGATGCTCTCGCCCAAGAGCCTCTCCGGCGACGTGACGGCGAAGCCGATCTGCTCCGGCCCCTACAAGTTCGTCGAGCGCGTCCAGAACGACCGGATCGTGCTGGAGAAGTTCAAGGAACATTGGGAAGCCGACAAATACAGCTTCGACCGTGTCATCTACCGGTCGATCCCCGATACCACGGTGCGCCTCGCTAATCTGCGCTCGGGCGAGCTCGACATTCTGGAGCGGCTGGCGCCGACCGACGTGAAATCCGCCCAGGCCGACAAGTCGCTCAAGGTCATGAGCATCGCCAATCTCGGCTATCAGGGCATCACCGTGAACACCAATAATGGCGAGGCGGCGAAACAGCCGATGGGCCTGGACAAGCGCATCCGCCAGGCGCTCTCGCTCTCGATCGACCGCAAGGTGCTGAACGACGCCGTGTTCGACGGACTCTACGAGCCGATGATGCAGCCCTTCAATCCCGGCAACCCCTATCTCAGCGCCGATTTCCCCGTGCCGCCGCGCGACGTCGCCAAGGCCAAGGCGCTGATGAAGGCGGCGGGAACGGAAAAGCTGTCGGTCGAGCTCTTCGTCACCAACAATCCGGTCCAGGCGCAAGTCGGCCAGGTGATCCAGGCGATGGCGCAAGAGGCCGGCATCGACGTCCAGATCCGCTCGACCGAGTTCGCCAGCCAGTTGCGCGACCAGCAGCAGGGCAAGTTCCAGCTCAGCCTGATCGGCTGGTCCGGCCGGATCGACCCGGACGGCAACATCCACGCCTTCGTCACCACCAAGGGCAGCCAGAACGACGGCAAATACTCCAACGCCGAGGTCGACAAGCAGCTCGACGAGGCGCGCACGATCTACGACCCGGCCGAGCGCAAGAAACACTACGATGCCGCCCAGAAGATCCTGCTGGACGAATTGCCGATCATCTATCTCTACAACGACAAGCGCTATTTCGCGCTGCGCGCGAACATGCAGGGCTTCGTGATCAATCCGGACGGCATGATCCGGCTCGCGGGGCTGAAGCGCTCGTGAGGGCAGCTTCCGACGTCACAACCGCGCCGTCATCCCGGGCGGCCGAAGGCCGACCCGGGATCCATCGTAGAGCGCAGTTCCCTACGATGGATGACGGCGCCGTTCCGAGCGCGCCATGGCCACGCTGATCCTCCGCCGCATCCTGATCGCGATACCGACGCTGTTCCTGGTATCGCTCTTCGTCTTTGCCCTGCAGCGCGCGCTGCCGGGCGACCCCTTTCTCGTCATCGCCGGCGAGGAACGCGATCCCGAGGTGATCGCGCGGCTGCGCGAGATCTACCGCATGGACGATCCGATCTTCGTCCAGTTCTTCGCCTGGCTCGGACAGGTCGTGCAGGGCGATTTCGGCCGCTCGCTGCGCACCGGCGAGCCGGTCCTCGGGCTGATCCTGCAGAAGCTGCCGGTGACGATCCAGCTCGCCACCGCCTCAATCCTCGTCGCAGTGGCGATCGGCATTCCGATCGGCATCCTGGCCGCTCGGCACAAGGGCACGATCATCGACTATTCGGCCAGCGCGGCTGCGTTGTCCGGCCTATCGATTCCGAATTTCTGGTTCGGGATCATGCTGATCCTGCTGGTCTCGGTGCACCTGAAATGGCTGCCGGCCTCCGGCTATGAATCGATCTTCGTCCACCCCTGGGAGGCGATCCAGCGCCTGATCATGCCGGCCTTCGTACTCGGCAACGGGCTTGCCGCCTTCCTGATGCGCCATACCCGCTCGGCGATGCTGGAGGTGCTGCGCTCCGACTATGTCCGTACCGCCCGCGCCAAGGGGCTCGACGAGGATACGGTCATCCACCGCCATGCGCTGCGCAACGCGCTGGTGCCGATCATCACGCTGACCACCCTGCTCTTCGGCGAGTTGCTGGCGGGCGCGGTGCTGACCGAGCAGGTCTTCACCATCCCCGGCTTCGGCAAGCTGATCGTGGATGCCGTGTTCAACCGCGACTATGGCGTGGTTCAGGGCGTGGTGCTTTGCACGGCGATCGGCTTCATCCTGATGAACCTGATCGCCGACATCCTCTACGTCCTCGTCAATCCACGCTTGAGGACCGGCTGATGGCATCGCTCGATTCCATCGCCTCGGCTGGGGCTACGAGCGGCGTGAAGGCACGCCCGGGCGTGCTTTCCCGCCTCCTGCGCAACAAATCGGCGCTGATCGGCGGCAGCATCGTGCTGCTCTTCGTGCTGATGGCGGTGCTGGCGCCGGTCCTGCCGCTGGCGGACCCGTTCAAGTCGAACTTCCTCGCCATCCGCAAGCCGCCGTCCGAGCTCTACTGGTTCGGCACGGATGAGCTCGGGCGCGATCAGGTCACGCGGCTGTTCTTCGGGGCGCGGGCCTCGCTGCTCGCCGGCATCGTCTCGGTGCTGATCGCGGTCGTGATCGGCCTGCCCTTCGGCCTGCTTGCCGGCTGGTATGGCGGATGGGTCGACATCGTGATCTCGCGCGTCACCGAGGCCCTGCTCGCCTGCCCCTTCCTGATCCTCGCCATCGCGTTTGCCGCGGTGCTCGGGCCATCGCTGACCAACGCGATGATCGCGATCGGTCTTTCGGCCGTGCCGATCTTCATCCGGCTGATCCGCGGCCAGGTGATGAGCGTGAAGGCGGAGGATTTCGTCGAGGGCGCGCGGGCGGTCGGCGCGCGCGATCTCAGGCTGATGTTCCGCCATGTCCTGCCCAACACCCTGTCCCCCATCGTGGTGCAGTCGACATTGTTCATGGCGCAGGCAATCATCCTGGAAGCCGCCCTCTCCTTCCTCGGCCTCGGCCAGCAGCCGCCGGCGCCCTCCTGGGGACAGATGCTCAACGTCGCCAAGAACTTCATGGAGCAGGCGCCCTGGATGTCGGTGGCGCCGGGCGTCTGCATCTTCCTCGCCGTGCTCGGCTTCAACCTGCTCGGCGACGGCCTGCGCGACGCGCTCGATCCGAAAGAAAACTAGACTCCAGGGACACGGCCATGTTCACCACCCGCCCCGAAATCCTCGGCACGTTCGGCGTCGTCACTTCGACGCACTGGCTCGCCACCGCATCAGGCATGGCGATGCTGGAAAAGGGCGGCAACGCCTTCGACGCCTGCGCGGCTGCCGCCTTCGTGCTGCAGGTGGTAGAGCCGCATCTCGTCGGCCCGGCCGGCGACATGCCGGCCGTGTTCTATTCGGCCGAGACCGGAAAGGTGGGGACGCTCTGCGCACAAGGGCCGGCCCCACAGGCTGCGACCATCGCCGCCTACAAGGCGCTGGGCCTCGACCTGATCCCCGGCTCCGGTCTGCTCGCAACCGTCATCCCCGGCGCCTTCGGCGGCTGGATGACGCTGCTGCGCGACCATGGCCGGCTGAAGCTGCGCGACGTTCTCGAACCGGCGATCGGCTATTTCGAGAACGGCCATCCGATGCTGCCGCGCGTCTCGGATTCGATCCGGGAGCTGACCGATCTCTTCACCAACGAGTGGTCGACCTCGGGCGACGTCTACCTGCCCGGCGGCAACGTGCCGGAGGCGCGCAAGCTCTTCGCCAACAAGGCCGCGGCCGAGACCTACAAGCGCATCCTCGCCGAGGCGGAAGCCAAGGGCGGCGACCGCCAGGAACAGATCCAGGGCGCCTATGACGCCTGGTACAAGGGCTTCGTGGCCGAGGCGATGGACCGTTTCTGCCGCACGCAGGAGGTGATGGATTCCTCCGGCCGGCGCAACAAGGGCCTGCTCACCGCGCAGGACATGGCGAACTACAAGCCGACCTACGAGACGCCGACCTCCGTGACTTACCATGACTGGGAGGTCTTCAAGATCGGTCCCTGGGGCCAGGGTCCGGCCTTCCTGCAGACGCTGAAGATCCTGGAGGGTGTCGACCTTGCGGGAATGGGGCCGGCGAGCCCTGAGTTCGTCCACCATGTCGTCGAGGCGATGAAGCTCGCCTTCGCCGATCGCGAGGCCTATTACGGCGACCCGGATTTCGTGAAGGTGCCGCTCGCGACGCTGCTCTCCGAGGATTACGCGGCCGGGCGGCGCGGGCTGATCGGCGAGCGCGCCTCGCTGGAGCTGCGGCCGGGCGTCGTCTCCGGCTACGAGGCGCAGGTCGCGCATGCCATGAAGGCGCTCGGTGCCATCGCCCAGCCGACTCAGGGCGGCGCCAGCGTCGGCGAGCCGACCATGGCCTCGATGGTCGCGGCCGGGCGCAAGGGCGACACGGTCCATATCGACGTGATCGACAAATGGGGCAACATGATCGCGGCGACGCCGTCAGGCGGCTGGCTGCAATCCTCGCCGGTCATCCCGGAGCTCGGCTTCCCGCTGAATTCCCGTGCCCAGATGTTCTGGCTGGAAGAGGGCCTGCCCTCTTCGCTCGCGCCGGGCAAGCGGCCGCGCACGACGCTGACGCCCTCGATCGCCTTCGAGAACGGCAAGCCCCGCCTCGCCTTCGGCACGCCGGGCGGCGACCAGCAGGAGCAATGGCAGCTCGGCCTGTTCCTGCGCCGCGTCCATCACGGCCTCAACCTGCAAGAGGCGATCGACCTGCCGCTGTTCCACACGCAGCATTTCCCGTCCTCCTTCTATCCGCGCTCGTCGCGGCCGGGCCACATGATGATCGAGGAAAGCATCGGCGCTGCCGCGCTGGCCGAGCTTGAGCGGCGCGGCCACAAGCTCGAGAAAGCCCCGGCCTGGACGGTCGGGCGCCTGACCGCAGCGGAACGCGGCGATGACGGGCTCTTGCGCGCCGCCGCGACGCCGCGTCTGATGCAGGCTTACGCCGCCGGGCGGTAGGCTCTGCCGCCTTTTGCCATCATTCCGGGCGAAGCGAAGCGCAGACCCGGAATCCATCATAGAGGGCCTCGCCCTTCGATGGATCCCGGATCAGCGCGGCTTCGCCGCTTGTCCGGGATGACGGAAAACGACTGAGATCGACCGGATAACGAGGAACCGCATATGACCTGGTCCATCGTCGCCCGCGACGCCGCGACCGGCGCCTATGGCGTCGCCGTTTCGACCTGTGCCTTCGCCGTGGGCGCCCGCGTGCCCTATGGCGGCGGCCGGGTCGGCGCGATCGCGACGCAGGCCTTCGTCAATCCGCTCTACGGGATCGACGGCCTGAGGCTGCTGCAGGAGGGACGCTCGGCGGTCGAGATCATCGCGACGCTGACGGCGGCCGACGAGGGGCGCGCCCATCGCCAGCTCCATGTCATCGACCGCGACGGCAAGATCGCCTCCCATACGGGCGCCGCCTGCATCGACTGGTGCGGCGCGGTTGACGGGCCGCAGGTTTCGGTCGCCGGCAACATGCTGGCCGGGCCGGAGGTCGTGCAGGAGACGCTGAAGGCCTATATCGCCGCCTCCGCGCTCGATTTCGATGAGCGCCTGCTGGTCGCGCTGGAGGCCGGCGAGAAGGCCGGTGGCGACAAGCGCGGCAAGCAATCCGCCGCCATCCGCATCTGGAGCGGCGAGCCGGTGCCGAGCATCGACATCCGCGTTGACGACCACGCCGATCCACTGAAGGAATTGCGGCGGCTCTGGCGCGTCGCGCATCAGCGCTCGGTACCATTCCAGCAGGCTTCGCCCTCGCGTGGGCGCCCTTCCGGCGTCACCGACCGGGCCGAGCTCGACCGCCTCTGCGCGGAATATGCCGCCGGCTGGAACGCCCGGCACCCGGAAAGCTGACCGGCCAGACGCATTCTCGCCGCGCCCGTCGCATGATAGGCTGATGCTTCGTCACCCTGTCATACGCAGAAGCGGAGACGGCAATGGCCAATCCGGAGCACGAAGCCCTCCAGAGGCGCATCGCTGCGCTGGAGGCGCAGATCGAAGCCCTGCTGCAAGCGATTTCGGCGGACCGGGGCGGCAATGTCGTCATCAACGCTCCGGGTTCCCTGACCATCAATTGCGGGATGGGCATCGCGTTGACCGCCGGCAGCGCAATGACGCTGACAGCGGGCGCCAACCTCGCCGTGACGGCGGGGGCCAATGCCAATCTCGTCATCGGCAATCGCCTGCGCGTCAGCAGCGGCCATGAAGCCGCGTTCGAAACGCGGAGTTTCACCGTCAGCGCGGCCGTGGGATGCGCGATCGACAGCGGGCAGAACTTCGCCGTCACGGCGGGCAAGGACATGGCCATGAGCGTCGGGAAGGACATGACGCTGCGCGTCGGCAAGGCGCTCGCCATCGAAAGCGCCGACGGAACCACCCTGAAGAGCGGCGACGCCAAGCTGAACATGAAGAAGGACGGCGGCGTCGAGCTGCAAGGGCACGACATCACGATCAGGGCTTCCGGACGCCTCGAAGCCAAGGCGTCCGGCAATGTTACGATCAAAGGATCGAAGATCCTGCAGAATTGAGCCTGCAAAAATTAGAGGCCGCTCTCTGCTCAGCCCTCGTCCTGAGG
>NZ_JAELTI010000249.1 GCF_016428755.1 Allobosea sp. ASV33 | reverse complement strand
TTGGCCTGCTCGCCCGACGCCGCCGAGATGTCGGCGATGGTCGCCGCGACCTTCTGCGAGGCCGCGAGGATGCGGGCGAGCTGGTCGCCGGCCTGCCGCACCAGCTTCACGCCGTCGCCGACCTCGACATTCGACGAGGAGATCAGCCCGGAGATGTCCTTGGCCGCCGCACTCGAACGCTGCGCCAGCGTGCGGACTTCCGAGGCCACCACCGCGAAGCCCTTGCCGGCGTCACCCGCCCGCGCGGCTTCGACCGCGGCGTTGAGCGCCAGGAGGTTGGTCTGGAAGGCGATGTCGTCGATCACCCGGATGATGTCGGAGATCTTCTGCGAGGCGGTCTCGATCCTCGCCATGGCGTCGACCGCCTGGCCGGCGAT
>NZ_JAELTI010000248.1 GCF_016428755.1 Allobosea sp. ASV33 | reverse complement strand
CCCCCCCCCCCCCCCCCCCCCCCCCCCCCCCCCCCCCCCCCCCCCCCCCCCCCCATTTTACACGCAGACGACGGCAAACGAGATCGCGCCTAGAGTCTCGTGGGCTCGGAGATGTGTATAAGAGACAGGGTCCGGCCGGTCGAGGAAGGATTGCACGCCGGCAAAGGGCCGCGGCGCGAAACCCATCGTGCGCAGGGCGACCTCGCCTTCACCGCGCAGGACACGATCGAGGTGCAGGCCGGCTCCTCGCGCTGTCTCTTATACACATCTGACGCTGCCGACGATTAACCTTCGGTGTAGATCTCGGTGGTGGCCGTGTCATTGAGAAGGGGGGGGGGGGGGGGGGGGGGGGGGGGGGGGGGGGGGGGGGGGGGGGGGG
>NZ_JAELTI010000247.1 GCF_016428755.1 Allobosea sp. ASV33 | reverse complement strand
AGCTGTACGTGGGCGAGCGCAGCTACGACATGGCCGTGCGCTTCACGCCCGACACGCGCAGCAGCCCCGAGGCCATCGGCGCGCTGCGCCTGTCGGCCGCCAATGGCGCCCAGGTGCCGCTGGCCGACGTGGCGCGCATCACCACCACCGTGGGCCAGAGCGTCATCGTGCGCGAGGGCGGGGAGCGCCACATCCTCGTCAAGCTCAATGTGCGCGGCCGCGACCTGGCGGGCTTCCTCAAGGATGCGCACACCGCCATCGACCAGCACCTGGACTACGACCGCCAGAAGCTGCACATCGAGTGGGGCGGCCAGTTCGAGAACCTGCAGCGTGCCGAGGCGCGGCTGCTCATGATCCTGCCGCTGACGCTGGGCATCATGC
>NZ_JAELTI010000026.1 GCF_016428755.1 Allobosea sp. ASV33 | reverse complement strand
CCCCCCCCCCCCCCCCCCCCCCCCCCCCCCCCCCCCCCCCCCCCCCCCCCCACCCCCCCCGCCCCCACCGAGACCTACACCGAAGGTTAATCGTCGGCAGCGTCAGATGTGTATAACCCCCCCCCCTTGTAGAGGCCGGCACCGTAGATGCCGTGGGCGCGCACGCCCTCCAGCCGATCGCCGGCGACGACCCAGAGCGGCTGCGAGGCCAAGGGGACCCAGACATTCGCCTCGGTGAGCTGGGTCTGGACCGCGCCGATCGCCTGCTTGCGCTTGTCGGCATCGACGGCGGTCGCCGCGGCCTTGAGCAATTCGTCGGTCTTCGGATCCTTCCAGTTCATCCGGTTCGGCGTCGGCGCCTGGCGGCTGGCGAAATAGAGGTTCAGCGCCTCGGTGGCCGTCACATAGGGATAGGCCATGTAGAAGGCGTCGAATTCCTGCGTCGCCAGCTTGCCCCAGGCAACGGTCGCATCCCAGAGCTGGATCTTGAGCTCGATACCGACCTTGCGCAGGTCCGCCTGCATCGCCTCGGAGATGCGCGGGTTCACGTCGTTGCGGATGCCGTAGACCACGAAGGTCGCCCTCTGGCCATCCTTCTCGCGGATGCCGTCGGCGCCGGGCTTCCAGCCGGCCTGGTCGAGCAGCTTGATGGCCCCGGCGGGATCATGCTTCGGCATCTTGCCGGCGGAATCCTTGTCGTAGTCGAGCACGGCCGGATTCAGCAGTGAGGGCAGCACCTGGCCCTTGCCGAAGAAGATCGCCTTGGCGATGGCCTGCTTGTCGGTCGCCATGTTGACGGCCTCGCGGATCACCGGATCCTTCGAGACGGGCTTGTCGACCTTGAAACCCATGAAGATGTCATAGATGTAATTTTCCTGCCGCTGCACCGTCATGCCGGGAATGCGCTGCATCGTGTCGAGCGCGATATAGGGCATGTAGTAGGTCACGTCGGCCTGCTTGGCCTGGATCGCGGCCATCAGCGTATTCGACTCCGGAATGACCTTCCAGACGATCTCGTCGATCTGCGGCTTCGGGTCCTTGTAGATCGGCGGGCCCCACGAATAATGCGGGTTCTTCTTAAGCACGAGCTCCTGGCGCGGGGTCCATTTCGACCAGCAATAGGGGCCGGTGCCGTTGAAGCCCTGAACGCCGAAATTCGGCCCGAGCTTCTCGACAGTCGCCTTGTCGACCACCGAGGCGAAGGACAAAGCGAGCTGGAACATCAGGTCGCTATAGGGCTCCTTCAATTCGTAGATCAGCGTGGAATCGCCGTCGGCGCGGATGTCCTTGACCGGACCGCCGCGGAAGGAGACCGGCGACTTGTTGGTCGGGTCGGTCCAGCGCTTCAGCGAATAGACGACGTCGTCGATCGTCATCGGCCGGCCGTCGCAGAACTTCACGTCCTTGCGGATCTTAAAGGTATAGGTCAGGCCGTCCGGCGAGATCGTCCAGCTATCGGCGAGGCCGGGCTTGATCGTCTTCATGTCGAAATCGACCGTCACCAGCGTGTCGGCCAGCATGTACATGACCTCGGCCGCCGCGGTCGCGGTGGTGCGGATCGGGTCGTAGTTGTCGGCATCGATGACGCGCAGGATCGAAAGCGGCGCCTTCTGCTGGGCAACCGCGGGCACGGCCGCGAAAGTTGTGGCGGCAGCGCCCGCCAGCAGCAGAGTTGAGAGTTTGAACATCGAGCAAGTCCCCTTTTTTGACGCTTCTTGGTTGATATCGGCTGCTATTTGCGCAGCTTGGGATCGAGGGCGTCCCGCAGGGAATCGCCAAGCACATTGAAGGCCAGCACCACCGCGAAGATCACCAGGCTCGGCAGGACCGAGACATGCGGCGCGAAGAACAGGAAGTTGCGCCCGTCCGCCGCCATGGCGCCGAGCTCGGCCGTCGGCGGCTGGGCGCCGAGGCCCAGGAAGGACAAGGCCGCGCCGAGCAGGATGACCTGGCCGAAGCGCAAGGTGACGAAGACGAAGATCGCTGAAAGGCAGTTCGGCAGGACGTAGCGCAGGATGATGCGCAGGTCGCTCAGGCCCAGCGAGCGCGCCGCCTCGATATAGCCCTGCTGCAGAACGACCAGTGCCGAGCCGCGCACGACGCGCGCCATCAAGGGCACGGTCGCGATCGAGAGCGCGATGATCACCGCGAGCAGGCCCGGCCCGAAGATCGCGGCGATGGCGAGGCCGAACAGGATCGCGGGGAAGGACAGGAGCACGTCCATGAACCGCATCAGCACGCCCGATATCTTCGGGTAAAAGGCGGCGGCGAAGCCGATGACGCCGCCGATCGCACAGCCGAAGGCGACGGAGGCCGAGCCCATCAGCAGGGTCGTGCGCAATCCGTAGAGCAGGCGCGTGATCATGTCGCGGCCCTGCCCGTCCGTGCCGAGCAGGCCCATCTCGCCCGGCGGCTTCAGCGTGTTGGCGAGATCGTTGCCGAAGGGATCGGTCGGCGCGAGCCAAGGCGCGAAGACGGCGCCGAGAATCGCGAGGACGACGAGCGCCAGCGCGATGCAGGAGCCGACATCGGAGAGCAGCATCCGCAGCACGGTCTTGCGGCGGACGGGCGTAGCGGCGGCGACGCTGACGGCGGCTTCCACCGTCTTGGCGCCGGGCTGGAGCGCATTGCGTTCGAGCTTCATGGGGGAGCTCATCAGGTGCCCCTCACGCGCGGGTCGAGCACGGCATAGAGGACGTCCACCGCGAGATTGATCAGGATGAAGCCGAGCGAGAGCATGATGATCGTGCCCTGCGCCATCGGCAGATCGCTCGACAGGATGGCACCGACCGCGAGCCGGCCGATGCCCGGCCAGGAGAACACGGTCTCGGTGACGACGGCGCCGCCGAGCAGGAAGCCGATCTGCAGGCCGATCAGCGTCACGACCGGGACCAGCGCATTGCGAAGCGTGTGGCGCAAAACGACCGTGCTTTCGCCGAGGCCCTTGGCGCGGGCGGTGCGGACATGGTCGGCGCCGAGCTCGTCGAGCACCGAGGTGCGGGTCATGCGCGCGACCGGGCCGACGAAGACACCGCCCAGCGTGACCGCCGGCAGAATGATCCCCTGGATGCCCTCCCAAGTCCAGAGCGGGCCGGTGCGGCCGGTGAAGGGCAGGATCGGATAATAGAAGCCGAAGAGCCAGATCAGCCCAAGGCCGAGGAAGAAGACCGGCAGCGAGACGCCCGCGACCGAGAAAGCCATGATCGCGCGATCGATCAGCGAGCCCCGGTAATAGGCACCGACGGTGCCGAGGAACATGCCGAGCGGGATCGCCCAGATCAGCGAGGCCAGCATCAGCTCCAGCGTCGGGCCGATCGTATTGCCGAGTTCCTGCGTCACCGGGACGTTGTTGATGATGGAGACGCCGAGATCGCCCTGCGCGAGACGCCCGATATAGATCGCGAACTGCTTCCAGAGCGGCTGGTTCAACCCGAGTTCCTGGCGGATCGCCTCGACCACGTCCTGCGTCGCGGTCGGCCCGGCGCGGACCTGGGCGGGATCGGTCGGCACCACCTGCATCAGCAGGAAGCCGATCAGCAGCACGCCGAGCATCACCGGCAGGACCAGCACCAGCCTTTGCAGCGTATGTCTGAGCATGAGAGGTCCCCGGCCTATTGCGCGGCGGCCGCGAACTGGCCGTGCCGGTCGAAGACGACCTCGCCGCCGAGCAGCGTCAGGTCGCAACGCACCTCGTTCTCGACCGTCTCGACCGGGATCGCGAAGATGTCGTGCGAGAGCACGGCGATATCGGCGAGCTGGCCCGGCACCAGCCGGCCGAGCTTGTCCTCGGCGAACTGGGTATAGGCGCCGAGCAGGGTATAGGCGTGGACGGCCTCCTCCATGCTCAGCTTCTCGGCGCCGCCGATCTCGGTATGGCGCTTGGTCTGGCGGGTGACCATCGTGAAGAGGTTCTTGAACGGGTCGGTGGCGCAGACCGGGGCATCCGAGCTCGCCGCGGCATGCAGGCCGCCATCGAGCCATTTGCGCATCGGGTAGGAGGCGCCGGCGCGCTCTTCGCCCAGATTGATCACGTAGAGATCGCCGAACTCGTAGATGAAGGCCGGCTGCGGCACCGGGTCGATGCCGGCGGCGGCCATGCGGGCAAGCTGGCCATCGGTCAGGAAGCCGCAATGCTCGATGCGGTGGCGGCGGCCCTTGATCGGGTGCGCGGGACTATCGGCCTTCTCCATCCCGGAGAGGACCTGTTCGATCGCCGCGTCGCCGATCGCGTGGATCGCGAGCTGGTAGCCGAGCTCGTGGTAGTGCCGGAGATAGCGGTGCATGTCGGCATCGGAATAGATGAAGATGCCGCGATTATCGGGATCGCCCACCAGGTAGGGCTCGCTCATCGCGGCGGTCAGACCGCCGGCACTACCGTCACCGAAGACCTTCATCGCACCGTAGCGCAGCAGGCCGGCCTCGCGGCCGAAGCGGTAACCGGCCGCATGGGCCTCGTCGCCGATACCGTCGGCATTGCCGTAGATACAGACCCAGGTGCGGACCGGCAGGGTGCCGGCGCGCGCGACCTCCTCATAGGCCTCGATCTCGGCCATGCCGGCGCCCATGCCGACGCCGGCATCCATGACGCTGGTGAAGCCCTGTGCGAGCATGTAGTGCCCGGCCTTTTCGATCGCGGCTTTCAGCTCCGCGATGCTCGGCTTCGGCATCGCCTGGACAACCAGACGCATGGCGCTCTCGGCCAGCAGGCCGGTGAGCTTGTTGTCGCGGCGCTCGATCAGGCCGCCATCGGGGCTCGGCGTGTTGTGGCCGATGCCGGCCGCCGCCATGGCGCGGCCGTTGACGACGCCGACATGGCCGCAGGTGCGCTTGATATAGACGGGATTGTCGGGCGAGACGCGGTCGAGCTCCTCGGCGGTGGGATGGCGGGCCTCGGCCAGCTCGTTATGGTCGTAGCCGCGGCCGGTCACCCATTCGCCGGGCTTCTTGCCTTTCACGGCGGCGGCGATGCGGCGCAGGATCTCGTCGATGCTGTTGACGCCCTCCTCGGGGCGCAGATTGACCTCGCTCATGGCCAGGCCAAGCGGCAGCAGATGCATATGGGCGTCGTTCAGGCCGGGAATGGCGACGCGGCCGGCGAGATCGACGACCTTGGTCGCCGGCCCTTGCAGGGCGGCGATCTCAGTCGCAGAGCCCGCAGCCAACACCTTTCCGCCCCCGATCGCCAGGGCTTCGACGAAGCCTTCCGCCAAGCCACAGAAGATGCGGCCATTCAACAAAACGGTCTCGGCTTGCGTCATCGGCCCGTCTTACCTTGCTTTCCCTGTTGAATTCTCGCCATGGGGCATTGGCGAAGCGGCAGTGTTCGGCAAGCATCTCCCGTCTCGCGGAAACGAAACATCGTTTCCGCGCAGCCCTATCGTATCGAATGGGGATTTAGTCTGGACGGTGTGCTCTGATCGCGAAAACTATTCCACTCCGCCGGTTCCCCATGACACTATTTTCTTATTGGCTTTCCGGCAGCATCGCTCAGAATATTGAACATGGCAAGCGCCGCCGAGCAGGCGGGCTCTGCATGACGCGCAGTTTCAACAAGGCGCGCAGGATCGGGAGGCAGGGCGGCGATGAGCTTTGACGTCGGCGGAAGGCTCAAGGAAATCAGGCTGGCGGCCGGGCTTTCCCAGCGCGAGCTCGCAGCGCGCTCGGGCGTGACCCATAGCCTGATCTCGTTGATCGAGCAGAACCGCAACAGCCCGTCGGTCGCGTCGCTGCGCAAGATCCTCGACGGTATCCCGATGACGATGGTGAATTTTTTTGACGAGGCGCGGGCGCCGCGCGACAAGGTTTTCTTCGAGGCCTCCGACCTGCTCGACCTGACCTCGCGCCTGCATCAGGTCAATGGCGGCGAAAGCCGGGGCCAGATGTCCTTCCGCCAGGTCGGCGACGCGCAGGCCCATAACCTGCAGATCCTGCACGAATCCTACGATCCCGGCGCCGATACGGGCGCCGCCATGCTCAAGCACGAGTCGCATGAGGGCGGCGTGGTGCTGGCGGGCGAGCTCGAGATCACGGTCGGCGACCAGATCAAGGTGCTGAAGCCGGGCGATGCCTATCTCTTCGACAGCCGCATCCCGCATCGCTACCGCAATATCGGCACGGAACGCTGCATCGTCGTCAGCGCCTGCACGCCGCCTTATCTGTGAGCACCCGACCACCCGCGCAAACCCTCGTCCTGAGGAGCCGCGCGAAGGGCGTCTCGAAGGACGGGGGCTCGGAGCGGGGTTCTCAGCCCTCGCGCACCGCGACGACGAACAGGCGCGGGAAGCGCAGCAGCACCTTCCCGTCGCTCTCGACCGGGTAATGCGGCGCGATGCGCTCGAGATAAAGGGCGAGGAAGTCCCTCTGCTCCTCGGCCGTCAGACGGTCGAGATAGGGCTTCAGGCCGGTGCTCTTGAACCATTCGGCGATGGCTTCGAGATTGGCCAGCGCATGGACATAGGTCGTCTGCCAGATATCGACGCGGCAGCCGGCCTCGATCAGCCAGCGCCGGTAATCACCGAAGGAACCGATCGCCGAGCGCTCGGCCTTGGCGCTCGCAAGCTTCTCCGCCCAGGGTCCTTCCGCCGCGACCTCGCGCATCGCGACATGGGAGGGTTCGTTGAGGTTGTTCGGCATCTGCACGGCGAGGCAGCCGCCTGATGTCAGCGAGCGCGCCAGACGCGGAAACAGGCCCTCATGATCCGGCAGCCATTGCAGCACGGCATTCGCGAAGATCAGGTCGTAGCCGGCCGCATCGGACCATGTGTTCACGTCGCCGAGGACGAAGGAGAGATCGGGCAGGCGCTTGCGCGCCTTCTCCAGCATGTCCGGCGAGGAATCGAGGCCTTCGTTGACGGCGCCGGGGAAGCGGGCGGCGACCAGCTCCGTGCTGTTGCCGGGACCGCAGCCGAGATCGATGCAGCGCTTGGGATCGCTCAGCGGCACGCGGGCGAGGAGATCGGCGGGCGGGCGCGTCCGCTCGTCCTCGAAGCGCATATATTGCGCGGCGTCCCAATCCGGCTTGGCGTTCATCGCTCGCTCCTGTCGCGCAGCGCCGCCTTGCGAAGCAGCACTGTCAAGCTCTTCTAGCGCGAAACGGCGGCGTCCGCAGGCTTGCGCGCGAGAAGGGCGAAACGGGTGGAGGAGGCCAGCCGGATCGCATCGTGCAGCGGTGCCGCGCGCTGCTGCTCACGCACGACTTGGATGTAATCGGCCGGGACGATGTCGGTGAAGCCGGCGGCGGTCAGCATCGTTTCGAGCTGCCGACGGCTCAGGCCGTCCTTGAAATAGAAGCGCTTGGTGATCGAAGCGTGCGTGTCGGCATCGATCTGATGGACGGCGGCGCCGCGCTTCTCGCGCAGCCAGGTGCCGAAGCGGTTGACCAGCGCCTGCCAGCGCGTGCGGTTGACCCAGTCGCCGTCGATCACCAGCAGGCGGCCGCCGGGACGCAGGACGCGGAACCACTCGCCAAGCGCGGCCTCGGGATCGGTCAGGGTCCAGACGAGATGGCGAGTGATCGCAGCGTCATAGCTCGCATCCTCGTCGAGAAGGTGCTCGGCATCGCCGAGACGGAAGCGGGCGGCCTTGCCATGCTTAGCGCGGGCGCGCTCCAGCATTGCCTCGGAGAAGTCGAGCGCCGTGACGCGGTGCTTCAGCGAGAGCAAGGCGCGGGTGATCTCGCCGGTGCCACAGGCGAGATCGAGCACGTCGAGCGGCTCGAGGCCGAAGGAATCGCCGATCAGACGCTGGAAGGCCTTGAGCTCGCGATCGGACTTGATCGCGTGGCCGAAGGACAGATCGAAGCTCTCGGCCCGCGCCGACCAGTAGGCGCGGATCTCTTCCTTCAGGGTGAAATTGTCATGCGGAGCAGGCGCGGACATCTGTCAGTGAACCTGGATATAGGGCTCGACCAGAAGCGTGCCCCGGGCCGAATGCTCCAGATGCACGCCGACGGCATATGTCTCCGAGACCGCCTCATGCGCAAGCACCTCGGCGGGCGCGCCAGCCTGCGCGATGCGCCCGGAATTCATCACCAGCACGCGGTCGGCGAAGCGCGCCGCGAGCGAGAGATCATGGATCGCGACGACCGTGACGATGTCGCGCCGGCGCGTCGCCTCGCGGATCGTCGCCATCACATCGAGCTGGCGGCGCACGTCGAGCGCGCTGGTCGGCTCGTCGAGCAGAAGCACGTCGGGCTCGCGCACCAGCGCCTGGCCGATCGCCGCAAGCTGGCGCTGACCGCCCGAGAGCGTGGCGATGTCGCGCGAGGCGAAAGCGCTAAGGCCGAGCTCCTCGATCACCGCCTCGACGGCGCGCGTATCCTCGGGCGAGGCCGCGAGCGCATAGCCGCGGTGCAGGCTCTTGCGGGCGAGCAGGATGATGTCGAAGACCGAGAGCGCGACTCGCGCGCCGGTATCCTGCGCGAGATAGAACACCTTGTGAGCCCGCTCGCGCTGCGAGAGCTGCGAGAGGTCATGGCCGTCGAGCGCGACCGTGCCGCGCTCGGGCCGCAGCAGGCCAGCGGCGCAGCGGAACAGCGTCGACTTGCCGGAGCCGTTGGGGCCGACCAAGGCGGCGAGCTCGCCGCGCGGCAGGGCCTGGGTGCCGAGACCTTGCAGGACCGGCGTCGCGCCGTAGCGGAAATCGAGATCCCGGATCAGCAGCGCCATCGCTCAGACTCCCCGTCCACGGATCGACATGACCAGACTGATGAAGAAGGGCACGCCGATCAGCGCCGTGATGATGCCGATCGGATAGATCACGCCCGGCGTGATCACCTTCGAGACAGTGGAGGCGAGCGAGAGCAGCACGGCGCTGGCGATCGTCGCCGTCGGCAGGAAAAAGCGCTGGTCCTCGCCGACAAGCAGCCGCGCGATATGCGGCCCGACGAGCCCGATGAAACCGATGCCGCCGACGAAGGAGACCGAGACGGCCGCGAGCAGCGAGGTCGCGATCAGGATTTCCAGGCGCAGGCGATCGACGCGGACGCCAAGGCTCTCGGCCCGCTCGTCGCCGAGGCGGAGCGCCGTCAGCGCCCAGCCGCGCATCAGGAAGAACGGCAGGGCGAGCGCGATCAGGAGCGCGGCGACGCCGACCTTCTCCCAGCTCGCGCGGGCGAGGCTGCCCAGTGTCCAGAACACGATCTGGGTGAGTTGCACCTCGTTCGAGCGGTATTGCAGCAGGGCGGTGATGGCATTGCAGGTGAAGAGCAGGGCGATGCCGACGAGGATCATCGTCTCGGGGCTGACGCCGCGCAGCTTGGTCATGAAGAACAGGACGAGCGAGGCCGCGAGCGCGAAGACGAAGGCATTGGCCGTGACGATGAAGGCACCGGCACCGGGGATGACGCTCCAGCCGAAAACGATCGCGACGGAGGCACCGACCGTCGCGGCGGCGGAAACGCCGAGCGTGAACGGATCGGCCAGCGGATTGGCGAGGATGGTCTGCATGCCCGCCCCGCTCAGCCCCAGCATCGCGCCGACGGCCAGCGCCATCAGCGCGATCGGCAGGCGCAGATCCCAGACGATGACGGAGAGCCGCGGCGTCGCCGATTGCGGATCGACCAGCGTGCGCAGCACGTCACCGAGCGGCAGATTGCCGGGACCGATCGAGACATCGAGCGCCAGCGCGACGGCGAGCGCGACGATGCCGGCCAGCACGAGCTTCAGCCGGCGCGCGTTGCGCCGGCGATAATCCCCGGTGGCGGTCGCCGTCATGGGCAAGGTCGCGGCCATCGTCGCTCAGGCCGCCATCACTGCAGCCTGGCCCAGAACACGCCAGAATAGGAGATCGGCAGGAATTTCTCGTGGAATTCCTTGAAGACCGCTTCCGGGTCGATGTCCTTGAACCGGTCGGGATAGAACTCCTTCGCCATGGCGAGCTCGGCGATGAAGTAATAGGGCATGTCGTAGAACTGATGGTAGAAGGCCATGACCTTCTTGCCCTGCACGGCCTTGAGCTGCTGGAAGCCCGGCCGGTTCATCAGCGCCACCAATTGCTTCTGCACCTGCTCCCGCGTCGCGTCATAGCCGAGAGCGACCGCATTGCTGCCGGGGTTGCTGCCGTACCAGTTGGCGCCCGTGAGGAAATAGATATCCGGGTTGTCGGCGAGCACCTTCTCCTGCGCGGCCTGAGCCTGGAAGGCGGAGAAGAACTGGCTGCCCCAGTTGCGGCCGCCGGCCTCCTCGATATAGCGGCCGAAATTGAACGGACCGAAGGTGGCGCAGCAGGGCAGCAGGCCGGCGGCGCGCTCGACGAAGACCATCGGCTTCTGCTTGTCGGGGATCGCGCCGACGCGGGCATAGATGCTGCGGGTCTGGCGCATGTAGTAGTCGGCGAAAGCGTTCGCCTCCTTCTCGCGGCCGAGGATGCGGCCGAGCAGCTGCACGCTCGGCAGCACGTTCTGGGTCGGGTCCTGGCGGAAATCGACGAAGACCGTGGTGATGCCGGCCTTCTCGAGCTTGGCGAGCAGGCCGGTCTCCTGCGCCTTGAAGTAGTTGGACAGGTCGAGGATGTAGACCTCGGTGCCGAGCGAGGCGATCTTCTCCATGCTGACATCGGCGGCATAGGGATTGCCCATGTTCGCGACGTCTTTGGCCTTGGGGAATTTGGCGAGATATTTCGCCCAGGCGCCCGGATCGTTTTCGATCAGGTCGTTGCCCCAGCCGACGACGCGCTTGAACGGGTCGTCGCGGTCCAGCATCGCGAGCGTATAGAGCTGGCGCCCCTCGCTGAGCACGATCTTCTGGGGGTCGCGCGTGACGTTGACGACGCGCCCGGCGAGATCGGTGACCTCGATCGTCTCGGCGCTGGCGGCTCCGGCAAACAGGACGGACGCGCCGATGAGCACGGCGGAAGACAGACGGGCAAGCCAACGGGGAGCGGGCATCGGACAATCCTGCCGGGAAAGATGCCCTCGCGCTAACACAGCTCGTCTTGGGACGGCAAAGCAATTCTACTTGTTTTGAATCGATCTAAATTAGATTTATTCTAGAATTCATTGAGAGTAACACCACCCAACGAAGATAACGCCCTCGCGAATCCTATCTTCGTCTTGCGCTCAAACAAGGCGATCCGGTCCCTCCATCGCCTCGCGCGCTCGGACCGCGAAGCGCCGGGCGAGCGGCGCGACCTCGGCCGCATTGGCGGCGGCAGCCGTGCCGGCCCGGACCCGATCGGCGATGCCGACGAAGATCACCGCGAAACGGAACAGCGCGAAGACGAGATGGAAGCGCAGGAGCGGCGCCGTCGGCACGGCACGAGCGTAATAATGCGCCAGGAACTCGGGCTCCGCGGGAATGCCGAGCGCGGCCCGGTCGAGGCCGAGGATGCCGCCATATTCGTCGGGCGCGGTATGCCACGGCATGGCGCAATAGCCGAGATCGGCCAAGGGATGGCCGAGGGTGGACAATTCCCAGTCGAGGATGCCGATCACCTCGGGCTTCTCCGGATGGAATAGCAGGTTACCGAGCCGGAAATCGCCATGGGCGATCGAGACCTGGCCGTCGTCATCAGGCAGATGCGCCGGTAGCCAGTCGGCGACGGTCTCCAGTTCAGGGGTGGGCTCGCCCGGCGATTCCCGCAATTGCTTGGTCCAGCGCGCGATCTGGCGCTCGAAATAATTGCCAGGCCTCCCGAAATCGCCGAGGCCGACATCGTCGGGCTTCACCGCATGAAGCTTCGCCAGCGCCTCGGCCATGCCGAGATAGAGGCCGCGCCGCTCCCCGGGAGCGAGACCAGGCAAGGCGGCGTCATGGAAGACGCGGCCGTCCAGCCGCTCCATCAGGTAGAAGGGCGTACCGAGCGGCTCGGGCTCGGCATGGAAGAGGACGGTGCGTGGCACCGGGACGTTCGTCTTCGACAGCGCTTCGAGCACGCGAAACTCGCGGTCGATCGCATGGGCGCCGCGCAGGATCGGCCCGGCCGGCTGCTTGCGCAGGACGAGGCGGCGCGTCCCCCAATCGACGAAATAGGTCGGGTTGGACTGGCCGCCGCCGATGCGTTCGAGCGCGAGTTCGCCAGCACCGAATTGCGCCCGCAACAGGCTTGCTAAAGCGGCCGGATCGAAATCGATTTGGGAGGGCACTGGCGCTGCCATCGCCTCAGCCCTGCGCCTCGCCAGCCACGGGCCAGTGCCAGAAATCCCTCCCCTCCTGGGTCAGGAAGCGGTTCAACACCATCTTGTGGACCTCGTCGGCGCCGTCGACCAAACGGGCCTGCCGGGCATAGCGGTAGATCCATTCGAGCACGGTATCCCTGGAGTAGCCGCGCGCGCCGTTGACCTGGATTGCGACATCGGCGGCATCGTGCAGGACATTGGCGACCTGGACCTTGGCCATCGAGACCTCCTTGCGGGCGAAGCCGCCGCGGTCGAGCTCCCAGGCCGCCTTCATCACCAGCAGGCGGCCGATCTCGATGCGCATGGCGAGATCGCCGAGCTTGAGCTGAATGCTCTCGCGATCGGCGAGGCGCTGGCCGAAACCGTAGCGCTCTGCGGCATAGGCTTGGGCGATCTCGATGCAGCGCTTGGAAAGGCCGAGCCAGCGCATGCAATGGGTCAGGCGGGCCGGGCCGAGGCGGACCTGCGTCACCTTCATGCCCTTGCCCTCGCCGGCCAGCACGTTCTCGGCGGGGATTTCGAGCCCGTCCAATTCGATCTCGCAATGGCCGCCATGCTCCTCCGGCCCCATGATCTCGATGCGGCGCAGGATGCGCCAGCCCGGCTGGTCGGCATGGAAGAGGAAGGCGGTGAGGCCGTTACGCGGATCGTCCGAGGTGCGGGCGACCAGGATGAAGTGCTTGGCCTCCTCCGCGCCAGTGATGAACCATTTGCGGCCGCTGACGACGTACTTGTCTCCCCTGCGCTCGGCCTTCGTCAGGATCATCGAGGGATCGGAGCCGCCGCCGGGATGCGGCTCGGTCATGGCGAAGGCGGAGCGCACCTTGCCTTCGACGATCGGCTTCAGCCAGCGCTCCTTCTGCTCGGGCGTGCCGAGCGCCTCCAGCATCATCATGTTGCCGTCGTCGGGCGCGGCCGAGTTGAACACGACCGGGCCGAAGATCGAGCGGTTCATCTCCTCATAAGCCACCGCCATGCCCATCTTGCCGAGGCCTGCGCCGCCCGTTTCCGGTTTGAGCTGCAGGCACCAGAGGCCTTCGGCACGGGCCTTGGCGCGCATCGTGTCGAGCAAGGGCAGCGCGATATTGCCATGGGGGTCGTAGGAGGCCCGGTCGGCTTCGAGCGGCAGGATTTCGCGCTCGACGAAGGCCGCGATCCGCGCGCGATAATCCTCGATGCGGGGAGAGATCTCGAAATCCATGGCTGTGCTCACAAGGAGGAAACGAGATGGCCGCCATCGACTTCGATGGTGGAGCCGGTGATGTAGCTGCCGGCGGTCGAGGCGAGCAGCAGAAGGGCGCCGTCGAGCTCCTCCGGTTGGCCCAGCCTTCGCTGCGGGATGCGCCTGATTAGGTTCAAGCCGGCTTCGGTCGCGAAGAAATCGCGGTTAATGTCAGTCTCGATATAGCCGGGGCAGAGCGCGTTGACGCGGATACGATCGCGCGCCCATTCGAGCGCCAGCGCCTTGGTGAGCTGGATCACGCCCGCCTTCGAGGCTGCATAGGCGCTGACGCCGCCGGCGACGCGATGGCCGAGGATCGAGGCGATGTTGACGATGCTCCCGCCCCGGCCGCTCTGGCGCATGCCGCGCGCCACGGCCTGGGCGACGAGGAAGACGCCCTTCAGATTGGTGTCGAGCACCGCATCCCATTCGGATTCGGAGAGATCGGCGGCCGGGCCGGCGCCGCTGATGCCCGCATTGTTGATTAGGATGTCGAAATGCCGACCGTCGAGCGCATCGGCGATCGAGGTGGCATCAGCCACGTCCAACTGGATGCTTTTTGCGGCGCCGCCCGCCGCGGCGATCTCCTGCCATGCCTGATCCAGGGCCGACTGCCGGCGCGCCGCGAGCGTGACTTCCACGCCCTGACGGGCGAGCAGCTTGGCGAAATGCAGCCCCAGCCCGCCCGACGCGCCGGTGACCAGCGCGCTCTTTCCTGAGAGATCCTCGAACATCAGCATCCCGCTTCGACCACGGCCAAGTCTCGGCCGCCCGCGCTTCGGGATCAAGGCGCCCAAACGTCGAAGACCCCCGGCGCGGGACGCCGGGGCTCCTTGATTCATGACCGCCGGTCGGCGGCTACCCGGTCACTGCCACGTCTGGCGGCCGTACCAGGCATCGACATCGCTCGTCGCCTTGTCCTTGGCGAGGCCGTAGCGCTCCTGGATCTTGCCTTCAAGCTGGTCGCGCTTGCCGGCGATGACGTCGAGATCGTCATCGGTCAGCTTGCCCCACTGCTCCTTGACCTTGCCCTTGAGCTGCTTCCAGTTTCCTTCGACGCGGTTCCAGTCCATCGGGACCTCCTCGTGTGAGTGTGGATTCACTTGAAGAACGCCTCAGGGGCGCGATTGTTCATGCGAAAATGCGACTACCCGTAAATTACCCGGATAAAATATTGCTTTATTAAAATCCGGGTATTATTGAGCACCCATCGAACAGGATGGGGCGCACCGATGCAGATGGCGGATAGGAAGGCGGCGACGGCCGCCTACAAGGAACGGAAGACGGTGGCGGGCATCTTCGCCTTCCGCTGCGAGGCGGCCGGGCTGACATGGGTCGGACGGGCGCCCGATCTTTCGACGATCGAGAACCGCCTGCGCTTCACGCTGCGCCATGGCAGCCACCGGCAACGCTCGCTGCAGGCTGCGTGGAACGCGCATGGCCCCGAGGCCTTCCACTTCGAGGCGCTTGAGCGGCTGGAGGACGAGGATATCGCCTGTGTGCTCGACCGCGTGCTGAAGGAGCGCCTCGCCCATTGGCAGGCGAAGCTCGGCGCGGGAGCGCTCTAGGAGCTCAATCGCTGCCGATTCGCGCCCCCTGTCATTCCGGGGCGCGCCGAAGGCGTGAACCCGGAACCCACGACTAGGTGAGCCATTTACACCTCGTCGCGGGCGGTCACTCGGTCGTGGATTCCGGGTTCTTCGCTACGCGAAGCCCCGGAATGACAAGCGTGGTTCTGACCAGGGACGAGGCGCTTTTCCTGAATGCGCGGGTGTTTGAGGGCGCCGAAGCGCCCGCTCAATCGTCCATCTTGAGGGCGGCGATGAAGGCTTCCTGCGGGATTTCGACCTTGCCGAACTGCCGCATCTTCTTCTTGCCTTCCTTCTGCTTCTCCAGAAGCTTGCGCTTGCGGGTGGCGTCGCCGCCATAGCACTTGGCGGTCACGTCCTTGCGCAGCGCGCGGATGGTCTCGCGGGCGATGATCTTGCCGCCGATCGCCGCCTGGACCGGGATCTGGAACATATGCGGCGGGATCAGCTCCTTGAGCTTCTCGCACATGGCGCGGCCACGGGCATCGGCGCGCGAACGATGGACCAGCATCGACAGCGCATCGACCGGCTCGGCATTGACCAGGATCGACATGCGCACGAGATCGCCCTCGCGATAATCGGTGATCGCGTAGTCGAAGGAGGCATAGCCCTTCGAGATCGACTTCAGGCGGTCGTAGAAGTCGAACACCACTTCGTTCAGCGGCAGGTCGTAGACGACCTTGGCGCGCGAGCCGACATAGGACAGATCGGTCTGGATGCCGCGGCGATCCTGGCAGAGCTTCAGGACGGAGCCGAGATATTCGTCGGGCGTGAAGATCGTCGCTTTGATCCAGGGCTCCTCGATGAATTCGATCTTCATCACGTCCGGCATGTCGGCCGGGTTGTGCAGTTCCAACGTCGTGCCGTCGCGCAGCTTGAGATGATAGACCACCGAAGGCGCGGTCGAGATCAGGTTGAGGTTGAATTCGCGCTCCAGCCGCTCCTGGATGATCTCCAGATGCAGCAGTCCGAGGAAGCCGCAGCGGAAGCCGAAGCCGAGCGCCGCCGATGTCTCCATCTCATAGGAGAACGAGGCGTCGTTCAGCCGCAGCCGGCTCATGGCGGCACGCAGCACCTCGAAATCGGCGGCATCGACCGGGAAGATGCCGCAGAACACCACCGGCTGCACCGGCTTGAAGCCCGGCAGCGGTTCCGCAATCGGCTTCTTCTCGTCTGTGATGGTGTCGCCGACGGCGGTGTCCGCGACCTCCTTGATCGAGGCGGTGAAGAAGCCGACCTCGCCGGGGCCGAGCTGCTTGACCTCGGTCATCTTGGGCTTGAACACGCCGACGCGATCGACGCCATAGGAGGCGTTGGCCCGCATCATCCGGATCGTCATGCCCTTCTTCAGCACGCCGTCGATGACGCGCACGAGCACGACGACGCCGAGATAGGCGTCGTACCAGCTATCGACCAGGAGGCACTTGAGCGGCGCATCCGGATCGCCCTTGGGTGCCGGCAGCTTCGCGACGATCGCTTCCAGCACGCCCTCGATATTGAGGCCGGTCTTGGCCGAGATCGGCACGGCCTCGGAGGCATCAAGGCCGATCACGTCCTCGATCTGCTGCTTGATGCGCTCCGGCTCGGCGGCCGGCAGGTCGATCTTGTTGAGGACGGTGACGATCTCGTGGTTGGCGTCGAGCGCCTGATAGACGTTGGCGAGCGTCTGCGCCTCGACGCCCTGCGAGGCGTCGACCACCAGCAGCGAGCCCTCGCAGGCTGCGAGCGAGCGCGAGACCTCGTAGGCGAAGTCGACATGGCCGGGGGTGTCCATCAGGTTCAGGACATAGTCCTTGCCGTCCTTGGCCCGGTAGTCCAGCCGCACCGTCTGCGCCTTGATGGTGATGCCGCGCTCCTTCTCGATATCCATCGAGTCGAGGATCTGGTCGCTCATGTCGCGGGCGGCGACGGTGCCGGTCTGCTGGATCAGACGGTCGGCCAGCGTCGACTTGCCGTGGTCGATATGCGCGACGATCGAGAAGTTGCGGATATTGTCGATGGAACGGGTGCTCATGCGCGCGCCATAGCAGTGATGCTGCGTGGCGCCAAGCGATTGCGCGTTTCCAAGCGCGACCGACGACCATTAAACTCTAATGTCATCCCGGGCGAAGCGCAGCGAAGACCCGGGATCCATGCCGGAACCCTTCTCGGAAGCGCTCAGGCATGGATCCCGGATCGGCGCCGCTTCGCGGCTTGTCCGGGATGACCGGCGAGGTTCTACCGGGTTTCAAAATCAAACTTGCAAATTCTATTATCTAAGAATTATTCTCTATTCATGGAGTTCGACCACGATACCGAGATCGACCGGATGCTCGGGCAGCGCCTCAAGGCGGCCCGCCAGCGCCATGGCCTGACGCTCGATGCCCTTGCCGAGCGCAGCGGGGTCAGCCGCGCGATGATCTCCCGCGTGGAGCGTGGCGAATCGAGCCCGACCGCTGCGCTGCTGGTCCGGCTCGGCTCCGGGCTCGGCCTCTCGCTCTCCGCCTTGCTGGAAGAGAATGCAGGAAGCGGACCGCTGGCGCGCCGCGACGCCCAGCCGGTCTGGCGCGATCCGGCGAGCGGCTATCTGCGCCGCAACGTCTCGCCGCGCGGGATGGGCTCGGGCTTCGAGATCGTCGAGGTGGAATTGCCTGGTGGAGCGGAAGTGCGGCTCGACAATGCGACCGGCGCCGCGGCGCTCGACCAGCAGATCTGGGTGCTGCGCGGCCGGCTCGACCTGACTGTCGAAGGCATCCGCCATGAATTGGCCGAGGGCGACTGCCTGCAGATGCATCTGCGCGGCCCGATCATCTACCGCAATCCGGGCGATGCGCCCGTCCGCTACGCCGTCATCCTCGCCGCGAAAGGCGGCGCCTTTCCGGGACATATCGCATGAACGCACGCGCTTTCACCGTCGCCATCGAGACGCTCGACGCCAAGGCTGCCGAGGCCGCCATTCCGGCTCTGGCCGAAATCCTTCGCGACAGTGTCGCCAACGGCGCCTCGGTCGGCTTCATGAACTGGAACACGGCCACCGATTACGAGCGCTTCTGGCGCGATGTCGCGGCCGGCGTCGCGGGCGGGCAGGTCATTCTGCTCGCCGCGTGGAACGATGACGGCATCGTCGGAACGGCCCAGCTTCACCTGATCGGAAAACCCAACCAGCCGCACCGGGCGGAGATCGCCAAGGTGCTGGTGCATTCGCGGGCCCGCCGGCAAGGCATCGGCGAGGCGCTGATGCAGCGCGCCGAGGCGATCGCGCGGGAGAAGGGCCGCGACCTGCTGGTGCTCGACACCGACGAGCATGGAGCGGCGCGGCGGCTCTACAACCGGCTGGGCTGGACAGAAGCCGGCACCATCCCGCGCTACGCGCTGATGCCGGACGGCGCCGATTGCGGCTCGACGTTTTTCTACAAGAGCCTGGCTTGAGCCACCCTTGTCATTCCGGGGCACGCCGCAGGCGTGAACCCGGAAACCACGACTGGGTGGGGCATTTGATACCCAACGACTGACCGCTCACCCGGTCGTGGGTTCTGGGTTCTTCGCTTACGCGAAGCCCCGGAATGACAATGGAAGGCTCAGCCTTCAACCTTGCCGCGGATGTAGGGCTCGACCGGGCCTTTGAGCGTGATCGTCATCGGACGGCCGAAACGGTCCTTGGCGTTGCCGGCGGAGACCTTCACCCAACCCTCGGAGACGCAATATTCCTCGACATTGGTCTTCTCGACGCCCTTGAAACGGATACCGATGTCGCGCGCCAGCACCTCCTCATTGTAGAAGGGGCTCTCCGGATTGACGGAAAGACGGTCGGGAAGCTGCTCGGACATGGCTCGCACCTGAATTGCGGAAAGGGATGCTTTGCCCGCTCGATAGCCGCTTCCGCCCGCAAAGCCAACTTTCCTGGAAAACACGCCGTCATTCCGGACAAGCAGCGAAGCCTCGCCGATCCGGAATCCATCGGAAGGCGACGCGCCCTACGATGGATTCCGGGTCAAGCCCGGAATGACGGCGCATTTTTCAAAGGGAGAGCGCGGGTCTAGCGGCTGCCGTCCAGCAGGCGGCCGACGACCTTGGCGGTGTAGTCGACCATCGGGACGATGCGGGCATAGTTCAGGCGCGTCGGGCCGATGATGCCGACGACACCGACGATGCGCTGCTCGGCGTCGCGGAAGGGCGCGGCGACCATCGATGAGCCGGACATCGAGAACAGCTTGTTCTCCGAGCCGATGAAGATGCGCACGCCGTCGCCATCCTCGGCGCGGGTCAGCAGGTCGATGACGTCGGTCTGCGTCTCCAGGTCGCCGAAGAGCATGCGGATGCGCTCGAGATCCTCCTGCGCCCGGAGATCGTCGAGCAGGTTGGCCTGGCCGCGCACGATGAGATGACGGTCGCTGCCGGGGCCGGCCTGGGTCGCAATGCCGCTTTCGACGAGCCGGGCCGTCAGCACATCGAGCTCGCGCTCCATCAGGGCGCGCTGCCCGCCGATCTCGCTGCGCAGTTCGGCCAGCGTCTTGCCGAGGATGCGGGCGTTCAGGAAATTCGCGGCCTCGCTCAAGGCCGAGGCCGGCAGGCCGGGCGGGAGCGCCAGCAGGCGGTTCTCGACCGTGCCGTCCTCCGAGACGAGCACGACCAGCGCGCGGGCCGGATCGAGGCGGACGAATTCGATATGCTTCAGCCGGACATCGGCCTTGGTGGTGACGACGACGCCGGCGCCGCGCGACAGGCCTGAGAGCAGGGCCGAGGCTTCCGTCAGGGTCTGGTCGAGATTGCGGTTGCTGGCGGCGACCCTGATCTGCGCCTCGATGCGGGCGCGCTCCTCGGTGGTAAGATTGCCGACCTCCATCATCGCGTCGACGAAGAAGCGCAGGCCCCTCTCGGTGGGCAGGCGCCCGGCCGAGGTATGCGGCGCATAGATCAGGCCCGCCAGCTCAAGATCGGTCATGACATTGCGCACCGTCGCCGGCGACAGCGCCATCGGCAGCAGGCGGGCGATATTGCGCGAGCCGACGGGCTCCCCCGTCGTCAGATAGCCGTCGACGATCTGGCGAAAAATCTCGCGCGAGCGCTGGTCGGTCTCGACCAAGCCGCTCATCGTCTCGGGGCGGGGGGTGTGGGCGCTCATGAACCTTTTTCAGGTGAACGGTCGTTCTAACCCTATTGTCGTCATCCAAAGCGCGGGGATCAAGGGGCAGTACCCGTCCGTGCCTTGCCGCGCACGACGCAAACGCCTACAAGCCGCCACTTCCCCGCAAGACAGGAATATTTCATGCGACCCTCCAAACGCGCCGCCGACGAGATGCGCAAGGTCACGCTCGAACGCGGCGTGGTGCGCTATGCCGAGGGTTCCTGCATGGTCACGTTCGGCGAGACCAAGGTGCTCTGCGCCGCGACCGTCGAGGAAAAGGGGCCGCCGTGGCTGCGCGGCACCGGCAAAGGCTGGGTCACCGCCGAATATTCGATGCTGCCGCGCGCCACGCATGAGCGCACGCGCCGCGAGGTCACTTCCGGCAAGCCCTCCGGCCGCACGCAGGAAATCCAGCGTCTGATCGGCCGCTCGCTTCGCGCCGTGGTCGATCTCACCGCGATCGGCGAGCGCCAGATCGTCGTCGATTGCGACGTGCTGCAGGCCGATGGCGGCACCCGCACGGCCTCGATCACCGGCGCCTGGGTCGCGCTGCACGACGCCCTGAAATGGATGGAAGGGCGCGGCCTGCTCAAGGGCACGAACCCGCTCAAGGACCATGTCGCCGCGATCTCCTGCGGCATCGTCGCCGGCAATCCGGTGATCGATCTCGACTATGTCGAGGATTCCGGCGCCCAGACCGACGCGAATTTCGTCATCACCGGCTCCGGCGGCATCGTCGAGGTGCAGGGCACGGCCGAGGGCGCGCCCTTCTCCGAAGAAGAGCTGCTCGCGCTGCTCAAGCTCGCCAAGGGCGGCGTCGCCAAGCTGGTCACGCTGCAAAAGGCGGCGGTGGCGTAAGCCCTATTGATCGCTTCGCTCCTCACCTCCGCGTCATCCCGGACGCAGCGAAGCGAAGATCCGGGATCCATCGTAGATTGCGACGCTCTACGATGGATCCCGGGGCAAGCCCGGGATGACGGCGTGTTTCGTAAGCCTCAAAGGCAAGACCAGTGACCAGCCACCGCCTCCTCACCGGCAAGGTCGTGATCGCGACCCATAACCAGGGCAAGTTGCGCGAGATGCGCGAGTTGCTGGCGCCCTATGGCATCGAGCTCGTCTCGGCCGGAGAGCTCGGCCTGCCCGAGCCGGTCGAGGACGGCTACATGTTCTCGGAGAACGCCGCGATCAAGGCGGTTGCCGCGGCAAGCGCCAGCGGTTTGCCCGCGCTTTCCGACGACTCGGGCATCTGCATCGACGCGCTCGACGGCGCGCCCGGCCTGTTCTCGGCCAACTGGGCCGGACCGGGCAAGGACTTCGCCCCCGCGATCGGGCGCGTACAGATGGAGCTCGCCAAGCGCGGTGCCATCACGCCGGACAAGCGCAAGGCGCATTTCGTCTCGGCGCTGGTGATCGCCTGGCCGGACGGGCATCAGGAATTGTTCGAGGGCCGCGTCTTCGGCACCGTGACCGAGCAGGCGCGCGGCCTGGGCGGCTTCGGCTACGACCCGATCTTCCTGCCTGACGGCCATGACAAGACCTTCGGCGAAATGACGGCGCAGGAGAAGCACGGCATTCCGGCCGATGGCTCGCCCGGCCTGTCGCATCGCGCGCGCGCCTTCCATGTGCTCGCGGCCGCCTGCCTGAGGAAGCCCTCTTGAGTGCCCCGGCCGCCCTCGCGGCGCGGCCATCGCGCCTGCATCCGACCGCGGATGCGGGCTTCGCCGTCTATGTGCATTGGCCATTCTGCCTGGCCAAATGCCCCTATTGCGACTTCAACTCCCATGTCCGGCTGCAGCCGCCGGACCAGCAGCGCTATATCGCCGCCTTCCGCCGCGAGATCGCTCATCGCGCCGCGCTGGTGCCGGGACGCACGGTCTCCTCGATCTTCTTCGGCGGCGGCACGCCCTCGCTGATGGAGGGGGCGACGGTCGGCGCGATCCTCGATGCCATCGGCGAATACTGGGCGGTCGACCCCAATTGCGAGGTCTCGCTGGAGGCCAACCCGACCAGCGTCGAGGCTGGGCGCTTCCGCGATTTCCGCGCGGCCGGCGTCAACCGCGTCTCGCTCGGCGTGCAGGCGCTGAACGATGCCGATCTCAAGGCGCTCGGCCGGATGCATTCCGCCGAGGAGGCGCTCGCCGCCGTCGCGATCGCGCGGCAATATTTCGAGCGCTATTCCTTCGACCTGATCTATGCCCGCTCGCCCTTGCAGACGCCTGCGCTTTGGCGCGCCGAGCTGGAACTGGCGATCAGCCATGCGGCCGAGCATCTCTCGCTCTACCAGCTCACGATCGAGCCCGGCACGGCCTTCGAGCGGCTGTTCCGCGCCGGCAAGCTCGCCATTCCCGACCATGACGCGGGCGCCGCGCTCTACGAGATCACGCAGGAGATCACGGCCAAACACGGCCTGCCGGTCTACGAGATCTCGAACCATGCGCGGCCCGGCGCCGAGTGCCGGCACAATCTCGTCTACTGGCACTATGGCGAATATGCCGGCATCGGCCCCGGGGCCCATGGCCGGCTGGTGACGCGTGAAGGCCGGATGGCGCATTCGACCGAGAAGCGGCCTGAAGTCTGGCTGGAGCGCGTCGAGGCCGAGGGCCACGCGCTGGTCGAGAACGAGCGGCTGTCCGAGGAAGCGCAGGGCGACGAATACCTGCTGATGGGCTTGCGCCTCGTCGAGGGCATCGATCCCAAGGTGTTCAAGGCGCTTGCGGGACGAGACCTCAACGCCAATCGCGTCGCCAGCCTGATCGACGAGAAGCTGCTGATGGAGCGCACCGGCGGCCGGCTCGCGGCAACGCCGGACGGCGCGCTGCTGCTCGACGCGTTGGTGGCCGATCTCGCGGCTTGAAGCTCACCGTCATTCTCGGACGGAGCGAAACGCAGACCCGAGAATCTCGTTCAGGAAGAGGCTCCGGAGCCTCCGCGTCCTGAGATGCTCGGGTCGAGCCCGAGCATGACGGCGCCCTTTCGGCGTCAGCCCTTGCCCAATCGCACGCCCGTCTTCGGGTCGAAGACATGGACCTTGTCGGGGTCGACGGTGATCCAGAGCCGGCCTTCCTGCGCCGCGACTTCGCCGGTCGCCGCCTGCATCACGAAGGGTTGGCCGGAGAGCTTGCCGTGGAAGAGCTGGGTCGCGCCGAGCTCCTCGATGAACTCGACATCGAAGGGCAGCGAGCCCGCCTGCCCTTCCGAGGCGATCTCGACATCCTCGGGACGCAGGCCGACCTCGACCGGCACCTGGGCCGCCAGGTCCTCGCGCAGGTCGCGGACCTCGATGATGGCGTCGCCGAGCGCGATAATGCCGGGGCCATCGACGGCGCCGGGCAGGATGTTCATTGGCGGCGAGCCGATGAAGGTCGCGACGAACTTGCTCGCCGGCTTGCGGTAGACCTCTGCGGGAAGGCCGATCTGCTCGACCTGGCCGGCATTCATCACCACGAGCTTGTCGGAGAGCGTCATCGCCTCGACCTGGTCATGGGTGACGTAGATCGCGGTGACGCCGAGCGCGCGCTGCAGCTTCTTGATCTCGACGCGCATCTGCACGCGCAGCTTGGCGTCGAGGTTGGAAAGCGGCTCGTCGAAAAGAAAGACCTGCGGCTTGCGCACGATGGCGCGGCCCATGGCGACACGCTGGCGCTGGCCGCCGGAGAGCTGGCGCGGCCGGCGCTCCAGGAAGGGCTCGATCGCCAGGATGCGGGCGGCCTCCTTCACGCGCTTGTCGATCTCGTCCTTCGGCGTGCCGCGGTTGCGCAGGCCGTAGGCCATGTTGTCGTAGATGTTCATATGCGGGTAGAGCGCATAGTTCTGGAACACCATGGCGATGTCGCGGTCGGCCGGCTCGATCTCGTTGACGACGCGGTTGCCGATGGCGACCTCGCCCGACGAGATCGTCTCCAGCCCGGCGACCATGCGCAGAAGCGTGGACTTGCCGCAGCCGGAAGGGCCGACGAGGACGCAGAAGCCGCCATCGGGGATGTCGAAGGAGACGCCCTTCACGGCCTCGACGCCGCCGGCATAGACCTTCTTGACGTTGCTGAGAGTGACCTGGGCCATTCGCGGATTACTTCTCGGTTTCGACCAGGCCCTTCACGAAGAGCCTCTGCATGGCGATGACGACGAGGACGGGCGGCAGCATCGCCAGCATGGCAGTGGCCATGGCGAGCTGCCATTCCGTCAGGGCGTCGGCGGTGACGATCATCTTCTTGATGGCGATGACGATGGTCTGCATCGAGTCCTTCGTCGTCACCAGAAGCGGCCAGAGATACTGGTTCCAGCCATAGATGAACTGGATCACGAAGAGCGCCGCGATCGTCGTCATCGAGAGCGGGATCAGCGTGTCCTTGAAGAATTTGAAGGGGCCGGCGCCGTCGATCTTGGAGGCTTCGAGCAACTCGTCGGGGATCGTCATGAAGAACTGCCGGAACAGCAGCGTGCCCGTCGCCGAGGCGATCAGCGGGATGGCGAGACCCTGATAGGTGTCGAGCATGTTGAGATCGGAGACGATCTTGAAGGTCGGGAAGATGCGGACCTCGACCGGGAGCATCAGCGTGATGAAGATGATCCAGAACGCCGCCATGCGGAACGGGAAGCGGTAATAGACCACCGCATAGGCCGAGAGTACCGAGATGAAGATCTTTCCCAGCGCGATCGCCATCGCCATGATGAAGGAGTTCAGCATCATCCCGATCACCGGCTCGCGCGTCGTGCTGGACGTGCCGACGAAGAGGATGCGCTTGTAGTTCTCCAGGAAATACGGGCCGGGATAGAGCGGCATCTCGCCGTTGATCACGGTGGAAGCGTCCCAGGTCGAGGCGACGAAGGTCAGCCAGACCGGGAAGGCGACGATCAGCACCCCGATCGTCAGGATGATATAGGCGATCAGGTCGCCCATGCGGCGGTCCTCGACCATCAGGCGGCCCTCCCCATCTCGCGCAGCAATCCGGCGAGCGCATCGGCGCAAGCCTCGAGGCAGGCCTGGCCCTTGGCAGGCGTCGCCCGGCGGGCATCGCCGATCACGCCGGTCTCGGTCATCTCCTGGAAGGAGCGGTGGCGGGAAACGGTCGGCCGCCCCGGCAGGCCGTTCAGCGCGCCGAAGGCCTCGGCCAAGCGCGGCTCGCGGACCGAGCCCGGCGCCAGCACCATCATCATCGAGGTTTCGACCTCGCAGGCATGCTGGACGCTCTTCTGGTCTTCCAGCAGCGGCGGGAACGCTGCCTCAGCCAGCATGAAATAGGTCGTCGCCTCGACATGCAGCCGGGTCTCGCGGGCGAAATCGGGCAGGAAGGCGGTGAGCGCGGCGATGTTGCCGCCATGACCGTTGACGATCAGCACGCGGTGGAAGCCGTGGCGCTCGATGCTCTTCAGCAACGAGAGCAGCACGGCGCGATAGCTCGGGATGTCGAAGGTGAAGGTGCCGCCGAAGGCCATATGATGCTCGGCCATGCCGCACCACAGCGTCGGCGCGACGACGACATCGACATCGTCAGCGCGCTCGGCCGCCGCCTTGCAGACGCCGCTGCACAGGATCGTATCGACGCCGACGGGCAGATGCGGGCCGTGCTGCTCGATCGAGGCGACGGGCAGGACGACGATCGCGTCTGTCGCGGCCTTGGCACGCAGTTCCTCGGCGGTGAGGTCCATCCAGAGCACGGAGGCCATCAGTAGCTGACCTTGCGCTCGATGAAGCGGAACTGCACCGCGGTGAGCCCGATCACCATGATCAGCAGCATCACCGACTGCGCCGCGGAACCGCCGAGATTGGAGCCGCCCTTGCCGTCGGAGAAGACCTTGTAGACCAGCGTCTCGGTCGCGCCCGAGGGGCCGCCACCGGTGATGGTGTCGATGATGCCGAAGGTGTCGAAGAAGACGTAGACGATGTTGACGACGAGCAGGAAGAAGGTCGTCGGCGAGAGCAGCGGGAAGACGATGGTCCAGAAGCGCCGCATCGGCCGGGCGCCGTCGATCACGGCCGCCTCGATCACGCTCTTGGGGATCGATTGCAGGCCGGCGAGGAAGAACAGGAAATTGTAGCTGATCTGCTTCCAGGTCGCGGCGAGGATGACCAGCAGCATGGCGTGGTTGCCGTTAAGCCGCGGATTCCACGGAATGCCCAGGGATTGAAGGCCGCGGGCGAGCATGCCCAGCGAGGGGTCGAACATGAATAGCCAGAGCACGCCGGCAATGGCAGGCGCCACGGCATAGGGCCAGATCAGCAAGGTCTTGTAGATCTCGGCGCCGCGGATCTGCCGGTCCGCCATCACGGCGAAAAGCAGGGCGATCGAGAGCGAGAACACGCAGACGAAGGTCGAGAAAACAGCCGTGTTGATGAAGGCCTTGAGATAGCCGGGATCAGAGAAGAGCGCCTGGTAGTTCTCGAACCAGACGAACTCCGTCGAGGTGCCGAAGGCGTCCTCGATCAGGAAGCTCTGCCAGACCGCCTGGCTCGCCGGCCAGTAGAAGAACACGACGGTGATGGCGAGCTGCGGCAGAAGCAGCAGGAAGGGGATCGTCAGCCCCTTGAAGTATGCGTTCTTCTGCATCGGCTTCCCTGGAACGAAACGGCCATCCCGAACGCATCTGTCCGGGATGGCCCTGGATATGCAAGCGCTATCAGCGCGCCGCGGAGCGCTCGAACTGGCGCAGCATCTGGTTGCCACGCTCGACCGCCGCGTCCAGCGCCGCCTGCGGCGACTTCTGGCCGTTCAGCGCCGCCTCCAGCTCCTCCGACCAGATGTCGCGGATCTGGACGAGGCTGCCATAGCGCAGGCCCTTCGAGTTGTCGGTCGGGGTCTTGTTGGTCAGTTCGAGGATCGGGGTCTCGAGATAGGGCTTGTCCTTGTAGAAGCCGGACGCCTTGACCTTCTCATAGGCCGCCTTGGTGATCGGCAGATAGCCCGACTCGGTGTGCAGCTTCACCTGGCGGTCGACATCGGAGAGGAAGGTGAAGAACTTGGCGACGCCCTTGTACTCGTTCGCCTTCTTGCCGCCCATCACCCAGAGCGAAGCGCCGCCGATGATCGAGTTCTGCGGGGCGCCCTGCACGTCCGGATAATACGGCATCGGGGCATTGCCCCAGTCGAACTTGGCGTTCGCCTTGACGTTGCCGAAGAAGCCCGAGGAGGTCAGGAAGATCGGGCATTCGCCCGAGGTGAAGCGGCCTTCGCCATTGTTGGTGCGGCCGGAATAGTCATAGGTCTTGTCCTTCTGCAGCTCGACCAGATTGGTCCAGTGCTTCAGGAAGGCCGGGCTCTTGTTGAAGTTCAAGACGGCGTCGAAGCCGGCCATGCCGTTGACCTTGGTCGAGAGCGGAATGTTGTGCCAGGCGCCGAACTGCTCGATATTCGCCCAGGTCGCCCAGGCGTTCGAGACCGCGCACTTGTCGTAGCCGGCGGCCTTCAGCTTCTTGGCGGCTTCGAAGGTCTCGGGCCAGGTCTTCGGCGGCTTGGCCGGGTCGAGGCCCGCCTTCTTGAAGGCGTCCTTGTTGTACCACATCACCATCGACGAGGAGTTGAACGGCATCGAGAGCATGTCGCCCTTGGCCGTCGAATAGTAGCCGGTGATCGCAGGCAGATAGGCGTTCGGATCGAACTTCTCGCCGGCTTCCTTCATGACCTCGTGGACCGGCTTGATCGCGCCCTTGGCCGACATCATCGTGCCGGTACCGACCTCGAAGACCTGCAGGATATGCGGCGCCTGGCCGGCTCGGAAGGCGGCGATGCCGGCGTTCAGCGTGTCGGGATAGGAGCCCTTGTAGACCGGGACAACCTTGTAGTCCTTTTGCGAGGCGTTGAAATCCTCGGAGAGCTTGACGACGACGTCGTTATTGGCGCCGGTCAGCGCGTGCCACCACTGGATCTCGGTCTGCGCAAGGGCGGGCGAGGCGCCAGCCAGCGCAAAGGCCGCGACCGACATCAGGATGCGCGTTTTGATGGTCATGGGGTGTCTCCCTTCCGCGCGCGGGCGCGCTGCGGTTCTTGTCGTTGGTGCGCAAGCTAGCATGAAGCGCAGGCGACATTTCAATGACAAATCGATGACGTCCCGCGCAATCCGCCTATGGTCTCGGTCCGGGTTGCACATTCGCGCATAACCGGTTGATCTGCGCTCCCGATCCGAATCCGTCCGTGGATGCCGCCATGCCCAGCCTCGACCTTGCCTTGACCGCAACCCTGCCCGCGGACGCCAATACCGCCACGCTCGCCGGCCGCGTCTGGCGCCCCGATCTCGGCGGACCGGCCGTGGTGACGGTGCGCGACGGGCAGGTGATCGACGTGACCCGGAGCTTCCCGACCAGCCGCGACCTCTGCGAAAGCGCCGACCCCGCCGCCGCCTTGCGCGCCGCCGAGGGCGAGACGATCGGCGCGCTCGCCGAGATCCTCGCCAACACGCCTGTGGACGGGCGCGATCAGAAGCGGCCCTGGCTGCTCTCCCCGCTCGACCTGCAGGCGGTGAAGGCGGCCGGCGTCACCTTCGCCGTCTCGATGCTGGAGCGCGTGATCGAGGAGAAGGCGCGCGGCAACCCGGCCGCCGCCGCGACGATCCGCGACGAGATCGGCAAGCTGATCGGCGACGATCTCTCCAAGCTGAAGCCCGGCTCGCCCGAGGCGATGCATCTCAAGGAGGTCCTGATCAAGCAGGGCGCCTGGAGCCAGTATCTCGAAGTCGGGATCGGGCCGGATGCCGAGATCTTCACCAAGGCGCCGCCGATGTCGACGGTCGGCACAGGCGCGGATGCCGGGCTGCACCCGGCCTCGAGCTGGAACAATCCGGAGCCGGAGATCGTGCTGATCGTCGCCTCGACGGGCGCGATCGTCGGCGCGACGCTCGGCAACGACGTCAACCTGCGCGACGTCGAGGGTCGCTCGGCCCTGCTGCTCGGCAAGGCCAAGGACAACAATGCCGCCGCCGCGGTCGGTCCCTTCATCCGCCTGTTCGATGCCGGCTTCACGCTCGACCATGTCCGCCGGACCACGGTGACGCTCACCGTCGAGGGCGAGGACGGCTTCCGGCTGGAGGGCTCCTCCTCGATCGCCAAGATCAGCCGCGACCCCGCCGATCTCGCCGCGCAGATGATCGGCCCGCATCACCAATACCCGGACGGGGCGGCGCTCTATCTCGGCACCATGTTCGCGCCGATCAAGGATCGCGATGCGCCCGGCGGCGGCTTCACCCATAAATACGGCGACATCGTTACGATCGCGGCCACCGAGCTCGGCAGCCTCGTCAACCGGATGAAGCGCACCGACGCATGCGCGCCCTGGACCTATGGCGCCTCGCATCTGATGCGCCATCTGGCGAAGCAGGGCCTGCTCTGAGCGGAAGCCGACCCGGGACCCAGCAAACATAGACGCCGTTCGAAACCGCTGGTTCTTGCCGAATTTCGGCGACAACCAGCGGTTTTGTCAGGCTGCTGGTAAGTTTTTTCTGCCACAGAGCAGGCTGGACCAGGAGGGTTCGGCGTGGCGATGAGCGAGATCGGGAGACGGCACTCCCCGGCAGGCAGCAGGAGCGCGGCAGGGCGGATCGCCGCTTCGCCCCTCGCATGGATCATGGCCTTCACGGTGATCGCCGTCGCGGGGCTGATGCTGCCGTTGCGGCTGCCGCTCGGGCCGAATGCCTGGGATACGGTGGTCTATCTCGACGCCATCCAGCGCATCGGCCTCGGCCAGGTCCCGACCATCGATTTCTTCGCGCCGGTCGGTCCGCTCGGCTTCTATCTCGCGGCCGCGCTCGACGCCGTCTTCCCGCATGCCCAGCCGATGCTGCTGATCAACTGGGCGCTGCTGCCGATCATGCTGCCGGCGCTGGCCCTGATCGCCGGCGAGGTGTCCCGACGCTCGCGCCCGCAGGCGCTGGCTCTGGTGCTGCCCTTCCTGCTGTTCGCGGCGCTGCCGATCAACCTGCACGCGCTTTATCCCTCGCCCGGCTTCGACGGATACGGCTTCTACAACCGCCATGTCGCGCTGCTGCTCTACCTGCTGATCGCGACCCTGATCTTCACGCAGCGGCGCGGCTTGCAGATCGCGCTCGTGGCCGTGCTGATGCTGGCGCTGTTCCTGACCAAGGTCACCGGTGCCGTCTCCGGCACGCTGCTCGTCGGCTATGCCACGCTCAGCGGGCGGATGCGTTTTCGCGACGCGGCCGCGGCCGCCGCGCTGGTCCTCCTGGCGCTGGGCGTGCTCGAGCTCGCGACCGGGCTGAGCTCGGCCTATGTCCTGGATATCCTGACCCTGCTCGGGCTCAATACCGGCACGCTGCTGCCGCGCTTCCTCACCGTCGCCTCGGTCAAGTTCAACGTGATCGGGCCGTCGCTTCTCCTGCTCGCCGCGCTCGCCTATGTCACCTGGCGCCAAGGCCTGCCGGCAACGCTCGCCGGCTGGCGGGCGCTGGCGGACGCCCCGATCGGCTGGTTCGCGGCGGGGCTGTTCGCGCTCGCCCTGTTCGAGACCCAGAATACCGGCTCGCTCGAATTCATCGGGCTCTGGCCGATCGTCCTGCCGCTGCTTCTGGACTGGTGGGAGCGTCGCGACGACCGCATGCGGCCCGTGGTTCTCGTGCTCGTGCTCGCGGTCACGCTGCCCAGCGCGGTCATCTGCGCGGAGCGGGGAATGCGCGCGCTGATGAGCGCGCCGAGCTATGTCGCGCTCGATGTGCCCGATCTCGGGCCGCTCGGCCGGGTGAGCGTCAAGCCGGACATCGCCGCGCGTGCCGCCGCGATGCTCGACCACTACGCGACACAGCCCGAGGGCTATCGCGACCTGCTGCGGCGCGACATCCTGCCCTCCTATATCCTTTATTCGGAGATCGACTATCAGGCGACCTGGATGCTCGAAATCCAGCAGGCCATCGGCGCGATCCGGGCCTGGGAGCGCGCCAGCAAGCGCGAGCTCAACGGCTTCTTCACCTTCGATTTCGTCGATCCGCTGAACGTCCTGCTGCAGCGGACGCCGCCGCGCGTCGTGCCCGTTGGCGTCGACCCCGGCCGGAGCACGCCCGATTTGGAGCCGGGTACGCTGGAAGCCCTGCGCCAGACCGACGCGATCCTGATGCCGAAATGCCCGGTGACGACGCCGCGCGAGATGATCCGCAGCCATTTCGCCGCAGCGCTCGAAGGGCGCGAGCGGATCGCGCTCGCGCCCTGCTGGGACATGTATCTCAAGAAATAATCGCCGGATCAGCCGGCCGCCGTCTGGCCGGCTTCCCAGCCGAGGATGGCGCGCTTGCGCGTCAGGCCCCAATGGTAGCCGGTCAGCGCACCGGACTTGCCGATGACGCGATGACAGGGCACCACGAAGGAGATCGGGTTCTTGCCGACCGCCGCGCCCACGGCCCGCGCCGCGCTCGGCTTGCCGATATGGCTGGCGACCTCGCCATAGGTGGTGGCGCAGCCTACGGGGATGCGCAGCAGCGTTTCCCAGACCCGCACCTCGAAATCGGTGCCGATCAGCACCACCCTGAGCGGCGTCTCCGCCGACCAGGCCTTGGGCTCGAAGATGCGACCGGCATAGGGCGCGGTCAGGGCCGGGTCATAATGATAGTCCGCATGGGGCCAGCGCCGCATCATGTCGGCCAGCGCCTCGGCCCGGCCGCCGACGACCTTGCCGCCGTCGACGCTGTTCGAGACCCAGCCGAGGCCGGCCAGGCCGCGGTCGGTGACGACGATCAGCGCTTCGCCGAAGGGCGAGGCATGGAAGCCGTAGGAGAGCTTCAGGCCCTCGCCGCCAGTCTTCCACTCGCCGGGCGACATCGCCTCATGCGTCACGAAGAGATCGTGCAGGCGGCCGGGACCGGAGAGGCCGACTTCGAGCGCCGTGTCGAGGATGCTGGCCGAGGCGGAGAGCAGCCCCTTGGCATGGTCGAGCGTGATCGCCTGCAGGAAGGCCTTCGGCGTCAAACCGCACCAGCGCCGGAAGAGATGGTGGACATCGGTCGGGGTCGCGCCGGCAGCCTCGGCGATCGCCTCGATCGTCGGCTGCTCGCGCCAGTTATGGGTGATGAAGGAGAGAATGCGCCGGACGGTGTCGTAGTCGGATCCGGGGGCGACGGCGGGGAAATCTGCCTCGCTCGGCATGGCATCGGTGGCGCGCGCCAGCACCGCATTGGAGAAGCGCGTCGGGGTCATCGCCGTTTTCATGGAAGCATGAGCGTTCATGGGAGCCTCGCATCATTCGTCATGATGCGAATCTAGGGCGCCCACTATGCCGCTCCCACCCGAAAGCTGGCAAGGGCGGGGTTGCGGGCGCCACCATACATCTCGGATGGAATGCCCTATCCAGACAATGCATCGTCATTCCGGGCTTGACCCGGAATCCATTGTAGGGTGTCGCGCCTTACGATGGATTCCGGATCGGCGCCGCCGACGCGGCTTGTCCGGAATGACGGCGCTGTTCTTGCCGGACGCTATGCTTCATCGTCGGGAACAGACCGAAAGGCGCGTGCATGACCTCCCCCGCCGAAACCGTCATCGATCTCTACCAGCGCCATGCCGCCAGCTATGACCGCCAGCGCGGCAAAACCTTGCACGAGGGAGCCTGGCTCGCGCGATTCCGGCGCCAGCTATCACCCGAAGCCACTATCCTGGATATCGGCTGCGGCACCGGCCAGCCGATCGCCAGCTATTTCCGCGCGCAAGGCCATGCCGTCACCGGCGTCGATTCCGCCCCGGCGATGATCGCGTTGTGCCGGGCGCGCTTTCCGGAGGGCGACTGGCAGGTCGCCGACATGCGCCGGCTCGCCCTCGGGCGCCGCTTCGGCGGGTTGATCGCCTGGGATTCGGTCTTCCACCTGACGCCGGAGGACCAGCGCGGGATGTTCAAGGTTTTCGCGGCGCATGCCGCACCGGGCGCCGCCCTGATGTTCACCAGCGGCCCGGCGCATGGCGAGGCGATCGGCAGCTTCGAGGGCGAGGCGCTCTATCATGGCAGCCTCGATTCCGGAGAGTACCGGGCCTTGCTGGCGGAGAACGGCTTTACCGTCATCGACCATGTCGCCGAGGATCCGGACTGCGGCGGCCATACGATCTGGCTCGCCCAGGCCGCGCCCGCTCAGGGCGCGTTGTAGTCCGGCCCACGGCGGGCGCTCGACAGCGCCGAACCCAGCGCATCGGCGAAGCCCGAGCGCTCATGCGGCGAGAGCGCCGAGGCGATCGCGACGCTCTGCCCGCGCGAGACCAGCTTCAAGCCGAGCAGGCCGTAATCCTCGTCCGTCTGGCGTTCGAGCCGGGTCCAGGCCGGATTGAAGCGCCAGACCGCCTCGCGCCCGTGATGCGAGACCTTGCGCAGCAACACCTCCAGCGGCGTCACCACGATGCGCTCGAAGGCGCGCGCATGCCGGAAATTGACGTGGAAGGCGACGAAGAGCGCGATGACGTCGATGCCGAAGAAGCCGGCGACCGGCCAGGCGCCGAGCACGACGAAGGGAATCGAGGAGACGACGCTCGCCAGGCAGACCAGCGTCATCACGATGCGGAAGCCGTTCTGGCCGAGCGAGCGATGCGGCGTGATCGTGGCGTCGAAGACCGGCCGCTGCAACGCGTCCGCGATCTCGCTGTCAGTCATCTTCGTGCCGGTGCTATTGCCGGGTGTCATGCGACGATTATAACGCCGTCATGGATCAGCGGAACAGGCCCCCTCGCACGGCTGCGCCGGCAAAGCGCATCACGTTGCCGCGCGCGCGCAAGCGGGCGGAGATCTACGAGATCTTCCGCCGTTTCCAGGCCGCCAATCCCGAGCCCAAGGGCGAGCTGGAATCGGTAAACGCCTTCACGCTGCTGGTCGCCGTCGTGCTCTCGGCGCAGGCGACCGATGCCGGCGTCAACAAGGCGACGCGCCCGCTCTTCGCCATCGCCGACACGCCCGCCAAGATGCTCGCGCTCGGCGAGGAGACCGTGCGCGACTACATCAAGACGATCGGGCTCTTCCGCACCAAGGCGAAGAACGTGATCGCGCTCTGCGAGAAGCTCATCGCGGACTATGGCGGCGAGGTGCCGGCGACGCGCGAGGCGCTGGAAAGCCTGCCCGGCGTCGGCCGCAAGACCGCCAATGTCGTGCTCAACATCGCCTTCGGCGAAATCACCCACGCCGTCGACACCCATGTCTTCCGCATCGCCAACCGCCTGCGCATCGCGCCCGGCAAGAACGTGCTGCAGGTCGAGCTCGGGCTTGAGAAGGCGGTGCCGCCGGAATTCGGCCGGCACGCCCATCACTGGCTCATCCTGCACGGGCGCTATACCTGCAAGGCGCTGCGGCCGGAATGCGAACGCTGCATCCAGAACGACCTCTGCGATTCCCCGGACAAACGGATCGCCTGATCCTCCCGCCTGACGCAGCGAGAGCCCTCCCTTCGTCTGCTTGACAGCCCTCGGCGGCTGGGCTGAGCTTCCCACGCCGGATGCCTTCGGGGCTCGGAGAAGCCTGAGAGTCTGCGGCGGAGGAAGCTCGGGAGATCATCCAGATGAAGCGTTTCGTCCTCGCGGCGAGCATCGCCGTCACCGCCCTGTCCGTTCATGCCGGCGCTTTCGCCCAATCCAAAGGACCCGTCGTCGGGGTCAGCTGGTCCAATTTCCAGGAAGAGCGCTGGAAGACCGACGAGGCCGCGATCAAGGCGGCGATCGAGAAGGCCGGCGGCACCTATCTCTCTGCCGACGCGCAGTCCTCGCCGGCCAAGCAGCTCACCGATGTCGAGAGCCTGATCGCGCGCGGCGCCAAGGCGATCATCGTGCTGGCGCAGGATGCGCAGGCGATCCGCCCCGCCGTCGAGAAGGCCGTGAACGAGGGCATAGCCGTCGTCGGCTATGACCGGTTGATCGAGATTCCGCAGGTCTTTTATCTGACCTTCGACAATGTCGAGGTCGGCCGGATGATGGCGCGCGAAATCCAGAAGGCGAAGCCGGCCGGCAACTATGTCTTCATCAAGGGCTCGAGCCAGGATCCGAATGCCGGCTTCCTCTACCAGGGCTCGATCGAGGTGCTGAAGCCCGCGATCGACGGCGGCAAGATCAAGAATGCCGGCGAGGCCTTCACCGATCAATGGCTGCCGGCCAATGCCCAGCGCAACATGGAGCAGATCCTGACGCGCAACCAGAACAAGGTCGATGCCGTGATCGCCGCCAATGACGGCACGGCCGGCGGGGCGATCGCGGCGCTGGATGCGCAGGGCATGGCCGGCTCGGTGCCGGTCTCCGGCCAGGATGCCGACCGCGCGGCGCTCAACCGCGTCGCGTTGGGCACCCAGACCGTGACGATCTGGAAGGATGCGCGCGAGCTCGGGCGAAACGCCGCCGAGATCGCGCTCAAGCTCGCCGGCGGCACCAAGCTCAACGAGATCCCGAAATCGGTGAGCTGGGACCAGGGCCCGTCCAAGCAGAAGATGACCGCGCTGTTCCTGACGCCGGTGCCGGTGACCCGGGAGAACCTCAATGTCGTGATCGATGCCGGCTGGGCGCCGAAGGCGGCGGTCTGCCAGGGCGTCGCGGCCGGCAAGGTCAAGGCCTGTGACTGAAACTGCCCCCGCGCCGGCCAGCCCGGTGCGGGAGGCGCGCGGCCTTGCCGACCGTCTACGCGAGATCGAGTTCGATCCGCGCATGATCGGCATGGTCGCCGCGCTCGCGGTGATCTGGTTCGGCTTCAACTGGCTGTCGGACGGCGCCTTCCTGACGCCGCGCAACCTGTGGAACCTGCTGGTCCAGACCGCCTCGATCGCGATCATGGCCTGCGGCATGGTGCTGGTCATCGTCACCCGCAATATCGACCTCTCGGTCGGCTCGATGCTCGGCTTCGTCGGCATGGTGGTCGGGCTGGTGCAGGTCCGGCTGCTACCGGAGCTCTGGGGCCTGGAACACCCGCTGACCTGGCTGGCCAGCCTGTTGCTGGCGATGGCGCTGGGCGGGCTCGTCGGGCTGCTGCAGGGCGCGCTGATCGCCTATCTCGCCATCCCCTCCTTCATCGTCACGCTCGGCGGGCTGCTGGTCTGGCGCGGCGCGGCCTGGTGGGTGACGCAGGGCCAGACCATCGCGCCGATGGATTCGCGCTTCCGCCCGCTCGGCGGCGGCATCGAGGGCGCGATCGGCACCAGCGCCTCCTGGGCGATCGGCATCGCGCTCTGCGCCGTGATCTGCCTGGGCGCGGCGCTGATCCGGCGCCGACGCAAGCGCTTCGGCTTCGTGCTGCGCCCGCTCTGGGCCGAGATCGCCATCGCCGGGCTCGGCTGCGCCGCCGTGCTGGCCATGGTGCTGGTGGCGAACGCCTATATCCTGCCGGCCGGCGTGGCGCGACGCCTCGTCGAAGCGAAGGGCGGCACCTGGCCGGAAGGCGGGTTCAGCATCGGCCATGGCCTCGCCGTCCCCGTGCTGATGGCGCTCGGCGTCGGCGTCGTCATCACCTTCCTCGCCAAGCGATTGCGCTTCGGCCGCTATGTCTTCGCGATCGGCGGCAACCCGGAAGCGGCGCAGCTCTCCGGCGTGAACACGCGCAAGGTCCTGACGCTGGTCTTCGGGCTGATGGGCGTGCTCGTCGGCATCTCCGCCTGCATTTCCACGGCCCGTCTGAACGCCGCGACCAACGCCGCCGGCACGCTGGACGAGCTCTATGTCATCGCCGCCGCCGTGATCGGCGGCACCTCGCTCGCCGGCGGCGTCGGCACGATCGCCGGCGCGATGCTCGGGGCGCTGGTGATGCAGTCGCTGCAATCCGGCATGGTGCTGATCGGCGTTGACGCCCCCCTGCAGAACATCGTCGTCGGCATCGTCCTCGTGCTCGCGGTCTGGCTCGACGGGCTCTACCGCAAGCGGCTGGGCTAGGAGGAAGCGATGAGCATCGCGGAACCGGCCGTTCTCGCCGAGACCCATCCCGGCCAGGGTAAGCCCCTGATCGAGATGCGCGAGATCTCGATCGCCTTCGGTGGCATCAAGGCGGTCGATGGCGCGAGCGTCGACCTGATGCCGGGCGAGGTCGTCGGCCTGCTCGGCCATAACGGCGCCGGCAAATCGACGCTGATCAAGATCCTCTCGGGCGCCTACAAGGCGGATTCGGGCCTGATCCGGGTCGACGGGGAGGAGGTCACGGTCTCAAGCCCGCGCGACGCCAAGCGCCACGGCATCGAGACGATCTACCAGACGCTCGCGCTCGCCGACAATGTCGACGCTGCCGCCAATATCTTCCTCGGCCGCGAATTGCTGACCGGCTGGGGCACGCTCGACGACGCGACAATGGAGTCCGAGACCCGCAAGGTGATGGGCCGCCTCAACCCGCATTTCCGGCGCTTCAAGGAGCCGGTAAAGGCCCTCTCCGGTGGCCAGCGCCAGTCGGTCGCGATCGCCCGCGCGATCTATTTCAACGCGCGCGTGCTGATCATGGACGAGCCCACGGCGGCGCTCGGCCCTGCCGAGACCAAGCAGGTCGCCGAGCTCATCCTGCAGCTCAAGAAACAGGGCATCGGCATCTTCCTGATCAGCCACGACCTGCATGATGTCTTCGATCTCGCCGATCGCGTCACGGTGATGAAGAACGGCAAGGTCGTCGGCACCGCCCGCACGGCTGACGTCACCCAGGACGAGGTGCTGGGCATGATCATCTCGGGCAAATGCCCGCCGGCCGCGGTGGCGGGGCCGGGGGCGCTCAAGACATAGGCGGGCGCCAGAAGCCGTCATGCTCGGGCTTGACCCGAGCATCTCAGGACAGAAAGGCGCCCTTTACTACATGTGATTCTCGGGTCGAAGCGATGCTTCGCCCGAGAATGACGGCGCTCTACCTGCTGCTCACTTCGCGTCGAGCAGGTCCTTCACCGACAGCAGGACCAGCTCGTTGTCGTCGGCCTTCTTCGGGTCGCGCGAGGAGGAGAAGGGCAGGTTGTTGTCGTTGCCGACGACGATGATGCCGTTGGCGCGATCGACCACGTCGACATTCTCGATGGTGAAGAACGGGAAGGGCAGCACGCCGTCGATGGCACCCTGCTTCGCCTTGCGGTCGGGATCGGCGATCTTCATCAGGTCGATGAAGCCGACCTTGCGCACGGGCTTGCCGACATTCGCCTCGGTCATCTCGATCTTCACGACGCGCTTGAACTTGGCGAGATCGTGGAAGCAGTCCGGACCCTTCTGGCCGGGGGCGCAGGCCTTGTCGGCGGTGCCTTCGCCGTTATCGCGTTCAATAATGAGCGCTGTAGACCCGTCGATCATATTGAAGTCGCCGATGGCGTTGCCCTTCAGCTCCAGCGGGTAGAACCAGGAGCGGCCGGTCCATTTCTCATTGGCGACATCGAATTCAAGGATGCGCAGCACGTCCTTGCCATCGATCTCCTCGTTTCCCTTGGTCTCCGCGTTCCAGAGCGGTCCTTCGAGCAGCGGATAGAGGAAGCGGCCGTCCGGCGACTGCGCCATGCCCTCGAAGCCCTTCGAGCGGCGCACGTTGAAGGCAACGCTCTGGTCCGGCGCCCCCGGCGTCGTGATGGCGTAATGGTCCGGCGAGCGGGCCGGCTTGCCGTCGACCAGCGTCTCGAACACCGCCTCGACCTTGCCATTGGCATCGACGCGGATGAGGTAGGGGCCGAACTCCTCGCCGATCCAGACCTTGCCGCCGATCGGCTGGATCGACTCGGGATCGAAATCCGCGCCGGTCAGGTAGCGCTTTTCCGTGCCCTCATGGACGATGCGGAAGGGGATCTTCTTGTCGGGATCGTGCAGGAAGGTGGTCGAGAGCCGCTCGACCACGCCCTTGCCGAAATCGGCCTTGAGGCGGTGGAAGAACAGCATCGCGTCGGGCGAATTCGCCTTGGCGCCGAAGCCGTTATCGGTCAGCACGAGGAATTCGCTATTGCCGAGCGAGCGGATGCCGGAGAAGCCCTGCACGGGCTGGCCGGCGAAGGGGGTGGAGAGCCCGGTCGGGCGGCCGCCCGAGGTGCCCATAACGCTGCCGACCGCCTCGACCCGCTTGCCCGGCGTGACGAACTTGCCGGAGACCTTGAGGTCGGCCGGCGCATCGGCCGGCGCGGGGATGATGGTGTTCGCCGGCAGCAGGGCATGGCCGACGAGCTTCGACGGGAATTCCTTCTGTGCGTCCTGCGCTCCCGCGAGAACGGTCGAAGAGAGCAACAGGGCGGCGATGAGCGGCAGGCGCATGAGATAGCTCCAGGATGAGGCGAAGCCCTCGCTTCGCCCGCCCGGATTGCGGCGCGACGACAGCGCCGCGACCGTTCCGTGACAGCCTGCCGAACTGAGATTTCGCATCGGCTTTTTCCGACAGCAGCGCTCCCCTTTTCGGGCCGATGCTCTGTGCTCAGTAACCCCGTTCCGGATCAACCACGTTGAGCAGCGGCTCGCCGGCTTCCAGCCGCCGAATCTGCGTGGCGATCGCGGTCGCAATCGCCTCCGGCTCCGACATCGCCGAGTTATGCGGGGTGACCGTCACGCCCGGATGGGTCCAGAGGGCCGAATCCGCCGGCAGCGGCTCGACCTCGAAGACATCGAGCGTCGCGCCCTTGAGCGTACCGGCATCGAGCGCGGCGAGGATGTCGTCTGCGACCTGCAGGCCGCCGCGCCCGGCATTGATCAGGAACGGCCCGCCGAGGCGCCCGCCCTGCGCGAGACCCGCGAGCATCCCGGCATTGATGATGCCACGCGTATCCGGGGTCAGCGGCAGCAGGCTGACGAGAATGTCGGTACGGGCGAGAAAGGCCTTCATGCCGTCCTCGCCGGAGAAAGTCTGGAGACCCTCGATCGTCTTGGGCGAGCGGCTCCAGCCCGCGACATCGAAGCCCATGATGGCGAGCTTGCGGGCTGCGTCCTGGCCGAGTTCGCCAAGGCCCATCACGCCGACGCGGACCGAGCGGGCAGCGGGCTGGTTGCGGTCATCGTCCCAGAGCTTTTCGCGCTGCTGGCGGTCATAGCGGCGCTGCTGACGCAGATAGCTCAGGCAGTGCAGGACGATATATTCGCTCATCCGCGTCGTCAGGTCGGGATCGACGATGCGCGCGATCGGCGCTGACGGCAGCTTGTCGTCGGCAAAGAGGAAATCGACGCCGGCGCCGAGCGAGAAGATCGCGGCGAGATTGGGCAGGCCGGTGAGGCTGCCGGGCGGGTGCTTCCAGCTTGCGACATAGTGGACGGCGCGGCGGTCGAAGGGCTCGCCCAGGACGACGATCGGCATATCCGGCAGCAGCGCCTGGAAGCGCGCACGCCAATCCTCGATATGCCAGCCGCTCATGGCCAGAAGCAAACTCATCCCGTAACCCTCTCCGTAACCCGTTCCGCGACCAGCGGGCCGCGCGCCGCACCCTCTCCGATCCGATAGGCCTTGCGCAAGCGCTCGCTTGCCGCAGCGTAACCGCCCTCATTGCGGGCATGGACGATGCCGAGCGGCCGGTCGGCCCCGACGGTGTCGCCGACGCCAGCCAAAGCGACGATGCCGACGGCATGGTCGATCGGGTCCTGCGGGCGCACGCGGCCACCGCCGAGCGCCACGACGGCGAGCCCGACGGCGCGCGTGTCGATGGACGCGACGCTCCCCGGCACTTCAGGATAGACCGGCTTCGCGATCGGCGCGGCGGGGAGATGCTTCTCCGGCGCCTCCAGCAGGTCGGCCGGACCGCCAAGCGCCACGATCATCCGGGCGAAGCGCTCGGCCGCAGCGCCGGAGGCGAAGGCCTGCTCGATCTTCGCACGGGCGGCATCGAGATCCGGCGCGAGCTTGCCGAGCAGCAGCATCTCGGCCGCGAGCGCCACCGTGACCTCGTGGAAGCGTGGTTCGCGCCGCCGCCCTGTCAGATGATCGAGCGCATAGGCGACCTCGAGCGCATTGCCGGCCGCCGAGGCCAGCGGCTCGTTCATGTCAGTGAGCAAAGCGTTCGTCGGCATGCCCGCGCCATTGGCGACGCCGACCAGCGCCTGCGCCAAAGCCTGCGCCTTGCCGTAATCCGGCAGGAAGGCGCCGGAGCCGAATTTCACGTCCATGGCGAGGCCGTGCAGGCCGGCGGCGAGCTTCTTCGACAGGATCGAGGCGGTGATCAGCGGCAGCGATTCCACCGTCGCGGTGACGTCGCGGATGGCATAGAGGCGCTTGTCGGCCGGGGCGAGATCGGCGGTCTGGCCGATGATGGCGCAGCCGGCCTCGCGCACCACCTTGCGGAAGAGGCTGATGCCGGGCTGCGTGACATAGCCCGGCACCGCGTCGAGCTTGTCGAGCGTGCCGCCGGTATGGCCGAGGCCGCGGCCGGAGATCATCGGGACATGGCCGCCGCAGGCCGCGACCGCCGCCGCCAATGGCAGACTGACGGTATCGCCGACGCCGCCGGTCGAGTGCTTGTCGAGCGCCGGGCCGGGCAGATCGTCCCAGCGCAGCACCGTGCCGGAATCGCGCATGGCCAGCGTCAGCGCCACGCGCTCGCGCTCGCTCATGCCGTTGAAATAGACCGCCATGGCGAAGGCGGCGGCCTGGCCCTCGCTGACCGAGCCGTCAGGCAGGCCGGCGATGAGCTGGCGGATATCGGCCTCGGGCAATTCCGCGCCGTCGCGCTTGGCGGCGATGATCTCCTGGGTCAGGCGCATCAATAGCCCCCACGCGGTGTGGCATCGGGCGCAGCGCCGGCGATGGCCTCGACAAGTGCCGTATAGAGGCCGCTGGCGCCGAAGCGGAAGGTCGTGGGCGCCGCCCAATCCTCGCCCATGATCGCATCCGCAAGGTCGAGATAGCGCCTGGCGTCGGCCAGCGTCCGGATGCCGCCGGACGGCTTCAGCCCAATGGGACGGCCCGCCTCCGCGATGACGTTCAGCATCACGCGGGCGGCAGGGATGCTGGCCGAATTCGCGGTCTTGCCGGTCGAGGTCTTGATGAAATCGGCGCCGGCGGCGATGGCGAGCTCGGACGTGGTCCTGACCTTGTCGAGATTGGGATATTCGCCGGTCTCAAGGATCACCTTCAGCCGCCGCTCGTCGCAGAGCGACTTGACGTTGCGGACCATGGCCGTCGCCGCGGTGGTCTGGCCGGCGAGCACGGCCCGCCAGGGCAGGACGAGGTCGATCTCGTCGGCACCGGCGGCGAGCGCCTCCTCCGTCTCGCGCATGGCCGGCACGATCGGCGTGTCGCCATCCGGGAAATTGACGACGGTCGCGATGCGGACGGGCCCGTCGCCGAGCTCCGTGCGCGCTATCGCGACGAAGCGCGGCCACAGGCACACCGCCGCGACCGGCACGGGGCCGGAAATAGCGCGGTGGCAGAGATCGCGGGTGCCTTCCTCCGTCGCGTCATCGGCGAGATCGGTGAGGTCGAGGAGCGCAAGCGCGCGCCTGGCGAGATCGGCATCGGACATATCTACAACTCCGACAGGAAGGCGCGCATCAGACGCTTGAGCGCGCCGGCCGCGAGGCCTGCGACATCGCGGGTCTCGCTATGATGCGGCGTGCCGCCATGCAGGCCGGCGCCCATATTGGTGACGATCGACAAACCGGCGACGCGCAAGCCGTAGCGCCGGGCCAGGATGACTTCCGGCACGGTCGACATGCCCACGAGATCGGCGCCCAGGGTCTTCGCCATGCGGATTTCGGCCGGCGTCTCGAAGCTCGGCCCGGTGAACCACATATAGACGCCCTCCCCAAGCGGGATCGCCGCCTTCTGGGCCGCGCGCTTGAAGCGGCCGCGCAGATGCGGATCATAGGCATCGACCATCGGCACGAAGCGGCCATCGCCGGTATCGCCGACGAGGGGATTGGGGCCGTTGAGATTGATGTGGTCCGTGATCAGGGCAAGGCTGCCCGGACGCATGTCGAGCGAGAGCGAGCCCGCCGCATTGGTCAGGATCAGCGGCGGCGAGCCGAAGGCGGCGAGCATGCCGAGGGGCACGCGCATCACGGCGGGGTCGCCGCCCTCGTAGTAATGGGCACGGCCCTGATAGATCAGCAGCTTGCGGCCATGCAGCATGCCATAGCAGAGCTGGCGGGCATGGCCGGAGACCTCGCCGCGCGGAAAGCCGGGCAGGTCGGCATAGGGAATGCGGATCGCATCTTGGATATCCTCGGCGACGGCGCCGAGGCCGGTGCCGAGCACGATCGCGCAATCGATCGCGCCGACGCCCCGCTCCGCCAGGATGGACGCCACTTCGTCGAAGGCCGGATCGGCCGCCATCGCACGCTCTCCATTGGCCGCGCAAAGCGGCGCCAAATCACCGCGGCAAATTGGCCGGTCCGAAGGAGGCTGGCAACAGCTCCTCCAGCGTGAAGCGCGCCCGGATGCCCTCGGGGCCGGCGATCGCAATGGGCGTCTCCGGCGCCGCAAATTCGCGGATGCGCTGGCGGCAGGCGCCGCAGGGCGTGACCAGTTCGGCACCCTCGCCGAAGACGACGATAGCGCGGATCGCCTTCGCGCCGGCCGCGATCATCGCGGACATCGCCCCGGCCTCGGCGCAGGAGCCGACGGGATAGGCGGCGTTCTCGACATTGCAGCCGGCATGGACCGCGCCGTCATCGGCGAGCAGCGCAGCGCCGACCTTGAAGCGCGAATAGGGCGCATAGGCGCGCGGCTGGATGGCGGCCGCAGCGGCGAACAGGGCCTCGAAATCGATATCGGCCGGCAAATCAGCGTTCCTTGACATAGGGCAGGCCGGAGGCCTTGGGCGGCGTCGCCTTGCCGATGAAGCCGGCGAGCAGGACGATGGTCATCAGATAGGGCAAGGCCTGGATCGCTTCCACCGGAACGAGGCCGATGCCCGGCAGTGTCACACCCTGGAGCCGGATCGCAACCGCATCGAGCAGGCCGAAGAGCAGGCAGGCGCCAAGCGCGGGCCAGGGCCGCCAATTGGCGAAGATCACGGCGGCCAGCGCGATGAAGCCGCGCCCCGCCGTCATATGCGGCAGGAACCCGGCGGATTGCGCCACAGCGAGATAGGTGCCGCCGATGCCGCAGAGCACGCCGCAGATCGCGACCGCGCCGTAGCGCAGGCCGGCGACCGAGATGCCAGCCGTGTCGACCGCCGCCGGATTCTCGCCGACGGCGCGGATGCGCAGGCCGAAGCGGGTGCGCTTCAGCACGAGGGCGGTGACGAGCACGCAGAGGAAGGCGAGATAGGCCGGGGCGGCATGGCCGGAGACGACCTCGTCGTAGAACAGGCCGAGCCCAGGCAGATTGGCGCGCGCCCAGCCGGCGAAGGGCAATGTGAGCTCGCCGAAGCGGGCCGCGCCTTCCAGCGAAGGGGTGCGCCCGCCCTGCCCGTACCAGGCATTGCCGAGGATGACGGTGAGCCCGGCCGCCAGCATGTTGATGGCGACGCCGGAGACGATCTGGTTGCCGCGCCAGGTGATCGCGGCGAAGCCATGGACCAGCGCCAGGGCCAGCGCTGCCAGAATGCCGGCGCCGAGCCCGATCCAGGCGGAGCCGGTGACGAAGGCCGCGACCGCCGAGGCGAAGGCGGCGACCAGCATCTTGCCTTCCAGCCCGATATCGACGACGCCGGCCCGCTCCGACCAGAGCCCGGCCATCGCCGCGCAGATCAGCGGGATCGAAAGCCGGATCATCGAATCGAACACGACGGCGATCAGCTGGAGCAGGTCCATCGTCAGCTGCTCCCCTTTGTCATTCCGGGGCTTCGCCTAGCGAAGAACCCGGAACCCACGACTGGGTGCATGCTTTCGAAACGGCGACGGACGGGCTCACCCGGTCGTGGGTTCCGGGTTCGGTCCTGCGGACCGCCCCGGAATGACAGAAGGGCTCGCGCCGTCATGATGCCCGCCCCATTCCGAGCACGCCCGCGACGAGTTGGCGGAACAGCCCGTCCAGTGCGCCGGCGAACAGGACGAGCACGCCCCCGATGACCACGACCATGTCGCGGGTGATGGCCGGCTTGTCGAAGGAAAGCTCCGCGCCGCCCTGATAGAGCACGCCGAAGAGCAGGGCGGCGAGGCCGACACCGACCGGATGACCGCGCCCCATCAAGGCGACCGCAATGCCGACGAAGCCGTAGCCGGCGGTGAAATCGAGCACGAGCCGATGCTGGACGCCGAGCGCCTCGTTGACAGCAAGCCCGCCGGCCAGCGCACCCGAGATCGCCATGGCGATCATGGTGACCGCGGCGGGCGAGATGCCGGCATAGGCGGCGGCGCGCGGATTGGCGCCGACGGTGCGGATCGCATAGCCCAATCGCGTGCGCCAGATCAGCAGCCAGACAGCGACAAGCGCCATCAGGGCCAGCAGGAAGGCGGTGTTGAGCGGGGTCGAGGGCAGGTCGATGCCGAGAGGCGCCAGGAATTGGTGCATCGGCGTCAGCACCGCCTGCGCCGGGAAATCCGGCGTCTCCGGCTGCATCGAGCCGGGTTTGCCGATGATCTCGCGGAGCAGATAAACGATCAGCGTGGCCGCGACGAAGTTCAGCATGATCGTGGTGATGACGACATGGCTGCCGCGCTTCGCCTGGAGCCAGCCGGGAATGAAGGCGTAAGCCGCGCCGCCCGCCGCGGCCGCCAGGATGGCGAAGGGCGCGGCGAGGAACCCCGGCAAGGCCGGGACCGCAAGACAGGCGATCGCCATGGCGATGCCGGCCACCGTCGCCTGCCCCTCGCCGCCGATATTGAACAGGCCGGCATGGAAGGCGACGGCGACCGCGAGCCCGGTGAAGATGAAATTCGTGGCGTAGTAGAGCGTGAAGCCGATGCCCTCGGCGCTGCCAAGGGCGCCGCGCAGGAGCAGCGCCGTCGCTTCCAGCGGATTCTCGCCGATGCCGACGACCACGAGCCCGGCGACGAGCAGGGCCGCCGCGACCGAAACCAGCGGCACCAGAGCGACATCGGCCCAGCGCGGAAGGTCGACGGGCGCGGCGCTCATCCGGCGAGCGTCACGTTGCCGGCGGCATCGAGCGGAAAGAACGGGTTGTGTGCGATCTCCCAGAGATGGCCGTCGGGATCGGCGACATAACCGGAATAGCCGCCCCAGAAGACCTTGCGGGGCGATTTCACGGTCGCCGCGCCTGCCGCGACCATCTCCGCGAACAATGCATCGACCTGCGCCTCGCTGCGCAGGTTATGCGCTAGGGTGATACCGGAGAAGCCGGCCGCGCTATCCGCAACCTCTGCATCCTTCGCCAGTTCGGCTCTGGGAAAGAGAGACAGGCCGATCCCGTTCAGCTGGAAGAAGGCGACGCTATCCTGCCGCGGTTCGATCTCCTGCCAGCCCAGCGCGGCATAGAAGCGCCGCGAGCGAGCGATGTCCCCGACGCCCAGCGTCACCAGTGTCAGCCTCTGTTCCATCACGCCGCCTCGTCCGTTACGCCGGCCATCAGCAGGCCGAGATCGCGCTCGTCGGCGGTCTCCGCCACCCGCTCGCCGGTGATCCGGCCGCCGCACATGGCGATGATTCGGTCGGACAACGCCATCACCTCCTCGAGCTCGACCGAGACGAGCAGGATCGCGACGCCGGCATCGCGCAAAGCCACCAACCGGCGATGGATGAACTCGATCGCGCCGATATCGACGCCGCGCGTCGGCTGGCCGACGAGCAGGACTTTTGGGCCGCGCTCGATCTCGCGGGCGAGCACGATCTTCTGCTGGTTGCCGCCGGAGAATTTCGCCGTCTTCAGCGCCGGATCGGGCGGGCGGACATCGTAGGCCGCGAAGGCCGCTCGCGCATGGGCCTCGATGCGGGCCGGCGAGAGCAAGGGGCCGGTACCGAAAGCGGGATCATGCTGGTAGCCGAGGATGGCGTTCTCGGCGGCGGAAAAGGCGGTGACGAGGCCGGTGCGGTGGCGATCCTCCGGGATATGCATCAGGCCGCGTTCGCGCAGCCTCGCCGGATGGCGATCAGCGGCCGCGAGGATCTGCCCGTCCAGCCGGATCACGCCGCGGCTCGGCTGGATCAAGCCAGCCAGCAGCTCCAGCAACTCGCTCTGGCCATTGCCGGCGACCCCCGCGATGCCGACAATCTCGCCTTCATGGAGTGTGAGGTTCACATCCTTCAGGGTCTCGGTGCCGCGCCCGTCGCGGCAGGACAGGCCGACCGCCTCCAGCACCGGGGCGCCGCGCTCGCGCGGCTGCTTCTCGACGCGCAGCAGCACGCGCCTCCCAACCATCGCTTCGGCCAGGGCCGGCGGCGAGGTTTCGGCGGTGGCGACATGGGCGACCATCTCGCCACGGCGCATCACCGAGACCCGGTCGGTCACGTCCATGATCTCGCGCAGCTTATGGGTGATCAGGATCACCGTCTTGCCCTGTGCCTTCAACGCCCGGAGCAGGGCGAAGAGCTGGTCGGCCTCGGGCGGGGTCAGCACCGCGGTGGGCTCGTCGAGGATCAGGATCTCGGCGCCGCGATAGAGCGCCTTCAGGATCTCGACGCGCTGCTGCAGGCCGACGGAAAGCTCGCCGACGATGGCATCGGGATCGATGGCGAGGCCATAGTCCTGCGAGAGCTTTGCGAGCGCTGCGCGAGCTTTGGTGACGCCGCCTTTCAGAAAGGCCCCGCCCTCGGCGCCCAACACGACGTTCTCGACGACGCTCAGCGTCTCAACCAGCATGAAATGCTGATGGACCATGCCGATCCCGGCCGCGATCGCGTCGGCCGAGGAGCGGATGCGGCGCGGCGCGCCCGCGATCCTGATCTCGCCGGAATCGGCCTCGTAGAAGCCGTAGAGGATCGACATCAGCGTCGACTTGCCGGCGCCGTTCTCGCCGACGATGCCGTGAATCGAGCCGGCCGCGACCGAGAGGGAGACGTCCCTGTTGGCGGCGACCGGGCCGAAGCGCTTGGAGATGCCGATCAGTTCGATGGCGGGCGCAGAGCTCAAGGGAACGGCCTGCGCCTCACATCGTGCATTTCTGGTCGGACATGTAGTCGTGGACCTTGACGGTGCCGGCGATGATGTCGGCCTTGGCCTTGTCGGCGGCAGCCTTCATCTCGGGCGTGATCAGGGCCTTGTTGTTGTCGTCCAGCGCCCAGTCGATGCCGTCTTCCTTCAGGCCGAGCACCGAGACGCCGGGCTTCCAGGAGCCGTCTTGCGCCGCCTTGAAGGAATTATAGGCGGCGACGTCGACGCGCTTGAGCATCGAGGTCAGCACCTTGCCGGGATGAAGCGCGTTCTGGTTGGAATCGACGCCGATGCCGAGCTTGCCGGCATCCGCCACCGCCCGGAGCACGCCGATGCCGGTGCCGCCGGCCGCGTGATAGACCACGTCCGCCCCGCGATCGATCTGCGACTTCGCAAGCTCGCCGCCCTTGACCGGGTCGTTCCAGGCGGCCGGCGTCGAGCCGGTCATGTTCTGGAAGATCTCGGCATCGGCCTTGCCGGCCTTGACGCCCTGGACATAGCCGCAGGCGAACTTGCGGATCAGCGGGATATCCATGCCGCCGACGAAGCCGACCTTGCCGGATTTCGAGGCCATCGCCGCGAGCAGGCCGACGAGATAGGAGCCCTCATGCTCCTTGAAGACGACCGACTGCACGTTCGGCAGCTCGACGACCATGTCGATGATCGTGAATTTCAGGTTCGGGAACTCGGCCGCGACCTTCTGCAGGGCGGTCGCCTGCGAGAAGCCGACCGCGATGATCGGCGAATGGCCGTCGCGGGCGAAGCGGCGCAGGGCCTGCTCGATCTGCGCGTCGTTCGTCGGCTCGAAATCCCGGAAATCGACATTCGTCTCCTTCTTGAACTTCTCGGCGCCGATGAAGACGCCCTCGTTGAAGGATTTGTCGAATTTGCCGCCCTTGTCATAGACGATGGCCGGCTTGATCGGCTGCGATTGCGCGCAAGCCGCCACAGCCGAAAGCGCAACGCCGGCGAGCGCCGCCGCGAAAGAACCCAAACGCATCGAACCGATCCCCTGTTGCTGCCGGGCGCCGTTGTCCGGCCCTCGATGGCGCCACGATGGCATGGCCCGGGCGCGGGGCCAAGCCGGCGTAAGGTCATGCCCGTCGCGAGGGAGCGGTCGCGCGGGGATGGCGATTGCCGAAGGGCGGCTAGCGGCCTTAGGCTAGCGGCCATGATGCTCAACGACGACGAGATCGAGCGCTATGCGCGCCATATCGTCCTGCCCGAGATCGGAGGGCCGGGCCAGCAGCGCCTGAAGAACGCGCGCGTGCTGGTGATCGGCGCCGGCGGGCTCGGCGCGCCGCTGATCCAGTATCTGGCGGCGGCCGGCGTCGGCAAGATCGGGATCGTCGACGACGACATCGTCTCGCTCTCGAACCTGCAGCGCCAGACCATCTTCACCACCGAGGATATCGGCGCGCACAAGGCCGTGGTCGCCGCCCGTTTCGTGCGCAACCTCAACCGGAATGTCGTGGTCGAGGAGCATGTCACGCGGCTCGATCCGCACAATGCTCGCGCGCTGATCGCCTTCTACGATGTCGTGGCCGAAGGATCCGACAATTTCGCGACGCGCTATGCCGTCACCGATGCCTGTTTCCACGAGCACAAGCCGGTGGTGATGGGCGCGCTCGGGCGCTTCGACGGCTCGCTGACCACGATCCGCGCCCATGAGAGCGGGCCGGACGGGCGGCAGAACCCGACCTGGCGCTGCCTCTTTCCGGACGCGCCGCCGCCCGGCGCGATCCCGACCTGCGCGGAGGCCGGCGTGCTCGGCGCCCTGCCCGGCGTGATCGGCTCGCTGATGGCGCTGGAGGTGATGCGCGCCGTCACCGGCTTCGGCGAACCGCTCGTCGGCAAGCTGCTGCTGGTCGATGCGCTGACGATGCGCTTCGAGACGCTGCGCTATGGCTGGGATGAGGCCAACCCGCTCAACGGCAGCGGCGTCGCGGCTTGAGTTCCGATGCAGGGCGTCATTCTCGGGCTTGACCCGAGAATCTCTGGAAAGAACGGCGCCGAGCCTCCTTCGGCATGAGATGCTCGGGTCAAGCCCGAGCATGACGACGCGGGTGGCGCAGCCTGTTGCCGGCTGCGCTCAGCGCTTGCTCTCGATCACGTCGAAGAGCTGCGCCGCGAGATCCGGACCGCCGAGCTTCTTGATCGCGCGCACGCCGGTCGGCGCGGTGACGTTGATCTCGGTGAGCTTGCCATGGATCACGTCGATGCCGACAAGCAGCAGGCCGCGCTCGCGCAAGGTCGGGCCGATCGCCTCGCAGATCGCGAGTTCCTGCTTCGACAGGTCGGTCGGGCGCGCCGCGCCGCCGCGCACCATGTTGGCGCGGAGATCACCGACCGCCGGAACGCGATTGACGGCGCCGGCCGCCTTGCCGTCGATCAGGATGATGCGCTTGTCGCCCTCGGTGACCTCCTTGATGAAGCCCTGCACCACCCAGGGCTCGCGGAAGAGGTTGCTGAACAGGTCGAAAAGCGAGCCGAAATTCGGGTCGGTCTTGCTGGTCTTGAACACGGTCGCGCCGCCATGGCCGTAGAGCGGCTTCATGACGATCTCGCCATGCTCGTCGCGGAAGGCCTCGATCTCCGCCTTGTCGCGGGTGATCAGGGTCGGCGGCATCAGTTCCGGGAAATGGGTGACGAGGATTTTCTCGGGCGCGTTGCGCACGGAGGTCGGGTCGTTGACCACCAGCGTCTTCGGGTGGATGCGCTCCAGCATATGAGTGGTCGTGACATAGGCCATGTCGAAGGGCGGGTCCTGCCGCAACAGGACGACGTCCAGCGTCGACAGGTCGATCTTCTCCTCGGCGCCTGCGGTGAAATAATCGCCGTCGACGTCGCGCACCTTCACCGGGCGCATCGGCGCGGTGACCTTGCCGTCGCGCATCGAGAGCTTGTCGGGCGTGTAGGTGTAGAGCGAATGGCCGCGCGCCTGCGCTTCCAGCATCAGCGCGAAGCCGGTATCCCCGGCAATCCGGATGCGCTCGATCGGGTCCATCTGGATGGCGACGTTGAGGCTCATGACAGGCTTCCTATTGCAGGCCGTTCTTATCGGGCCGCGGGCGGGGTTCCTGCAAGTGGGGCGCCCTGCATCAGAGGACAAGCGCGAAGGCGGCGGGGACATGGCGCGGCCGGCACCAGGGCGCCAGGAACACCGCATCGGCCCGCAAATAATGCCCGGCAGCCCAGGGATTGCGCGAGAGCCAGTGCCGGATGCGCCGCTCGACCAGACGCTGCTTTTCCGCGGTGATCGCGATCATGGCGTCTTCGAGCCGGCCTCTCGCCTTGACCTCGACGAAGGCGATGGTGCGGCCGCGCTTCATCACGAGATCGATCTCGCCGCCCTTGCCGCCGAAGCGCCGCTCCAGCAGGCGATAGCCCTTCGCCGTCAGCCAGAGGATGGCGAGCCATTCGGCGCGGCGCCCTGTGAGGCCGGAACGCTGCGCCTTAAGGCTGCGCCCGCCCGGATCGGCGCCTGCCCGGCTCACGGATCGTCGCGGGTGAGTTCGAGGGCGCGGGCATAGACCTTGCGGCGCGGCTGGCCGGTCTCGGCCGCGACCTGCGCCACGGCTTCCTTCAGGGAAACCTTCAATAGCGCCGCACGCAGGCGCTCGTCGATCGCCTCGTCGGTGGGAACGAGGTCGGCGGCACCTGGCGGACCGATGATGACGACGATCTCGCCGCGCGCCTCTTCCTCGCCATCGTAATGGGCGGCTAGTTCCGGAAGCGTGCCGCGCCGGACCGTCTCGTAGAACTTGGTGAGCTCGCGCGCGACGGCACCCGGTCGGGCGCCCAGCACGGCGGCGGCGTCCGTCAGCATCTCGGCGAGGCGCCGGGGCGATTCGAAGAAGACCAGCGTGCCGGGGATCGCGGCGAGCTCGGTCAGACGGGTGCGGCGCCCGCCCGATTTGGGGGGCAGGAAACCCTCGAAGAAAAAGCGATCCGTCGGCAGGCCGGCCAGTACCAGCGCCGCCAGCACGGCGGAGGGGCCGGGGATGCCGGTAACCGGCAAGCCTTCCGCCACCAGTTCGGCGACCAGCTTGTAGCCGGGGTCGGAGACGAGCGGCGTGCCGGCATCGGAGATCAGGGCGAGCTTGCCGCCCTCGCGCAGCTTCGCCAGCACTTTCGGGCGCATCTGCGCGGCATTATGCTCGTGATAGGGCAGGAGCGGCGTCGATATCCCGTAATGCGCGAGGAGCGTCTTCGACGTCCGGGTGTCCTCGGCCAGGATCGCGTCGGCGGCGGCGAGCGTCGCCAGCGCGCGGAACGAGATGTCGCGGAGGTTGCCGATCGGGGTCGCGACGATGTGCAGGCCCGACGCCAGAGGCTCGGCCTCGGCTTTCAGGCCGAAGGCGGTGTAGCTGGGCGGGCGGTGGGCGGCATCGGTCGACATTGGGCCACGCTGCCACAGCGGCCGCGCCCGCGCCATGGCAAGGCGTGCCTGTCTCCCTGCAACCTATAGTTAACAACTTGAAAATAGGCTTCCACACTGGCACGAGAGGTCCGGGGGTAGAACAGTTCCGCAGGACCTATCGCGGGCGGCGCTTCGCCGGCCCGGTCACGACTGGAGATCGCCCGTGTTTCATCGGCACCTCGCACCGACCCTGCGATCCAAGGCACGGGCCTTCGCCGTCCTGCTGCCGCTTGCGCTCGCCGCTTGCGGCGGCGGCACCTCCGGCATGCCGGGCTTCGATTCGGGCGCGCCCGCAGCCGGCGGCGCGGCGCCGACCGGCCAGACCATCGGCACCGGCAAGGTCAAGGTCGGCCTCATCCTGCCGCTGACCGCCGAGGGCCAGGGCGCCGTCGTCGGCAACTCCCTCAAGAACGCCGCCGAGATGGCGCTGGCCGAATTCCCGAACGCCGACCTGACTTTGCTGGTCAAGGACGATCGCGGCACGCCGGAGGGCGCCCGCGCCGCCGCGCAGGAGGCTCTTTCGGAAGGCGCCGAGCTGATCGTCGGCCCGCTCTTCGCGCCGTCCGTCCAGGCCGCGGGGCAGGTCGCGCGTGCCGCCAACAAGCCGGTCATCGCCTTCTCCAGCGATTCCAACGTCGCGACCCGCGGCGTCTACCTGCTCTCCTTCCCGCCCGAGAACGACGTCAACCGCGTCATCGGCTATGCCGCCCAGCAGGGCCGCAAGTCCTTTGCCGCGCTCTTGCCCGACACCGCCTATGGCAAGGTGGTCGAGGCGGCCTTCCAGCAGGCGGCAGCCAGCCGTGGCGTGCGCGTCGCCGCGATCGAGCATTTCGGCGCCGATCCGGCCGCGATGAAGGCCGCGATCCAGCGCCTGATGCCCTCGCTCGCCCAGGCCGATGCCCTGTTCGTGCCGGCCGCCGCCGATACGATGCCGACGATCGGCCAGCTGCTGCAGGAGGCCGGCTACAATCCGGCCAAGGTCAAGCCGCTCGGCACCGGCGTCTGGAACGATGCGGGTATCGCGCGCGTGGCGGGCATCCAGGGCGGCTGGTTCGCCTCGCCCGACACGGCCGGCTTCAACGCCTTCGCGGGCCGCTACCAGCAGCGCTTCAACAGCGCGCCGACCCGCACCGCGACGCTCTCCTATGACGCCGTCTCGCTGGCGGCGGCCCTGGCGCGTACGCAAGGCTCGCAGCGCTTCTCGGAGGCCGTGCTGACCAATGGTTCGGGCTTCGCCGGGGCGGACGGCGTCTTTCGCTTCCGCCCGGACGGGCAGGTCGAGCGCGGGCTCGCGGTGCTGGAGCTGCGCAACGGCCAGATCGTCACGATCAACGCCGCGCCGCGCGATCTCGGGCCGCGGTCGCAGTAAGACCCCACGCCGTCATGGTCGGGCTTGTCCCGACCATCCACGTCTTCGCGGGTCGAGTGTCGTGTTCAAGACGTGGATGCTCGCCACAAGGGCGAGCATGACGAAGCTGGAACAAGGTCGTGTTCCTGTCTCTTATACACATCTGACGCTGCCGACGATTAACCTTGGCATTGAGAAGGGGGGGGGGGGGGGGGGGGGGGGGGGGGGGGGGGGGGGGGGGGGGGGGGGGGGGGGGGGGGGGGGGGGGGGGGGGGGGGGGGGGGGGGGGGGGGGGGGGGGG
>NZ_JAELTI010000246.1 GCF_016428755.1 Allobosea sp. ASV33 | reverse complement strand
CCCCCCCCCCCCCCCCCCCCCCCCCCCCCCCCCCCCCCCCCCCCCCCCCCCCCCCCCCCCCCCCTTTTTTCACGCAGAAGCCGCAATACGCGATCGCGCCTAGAGTCTCGTGGGCTCGGAGATGTGTATAACCCCCAGGCCGAAGACCGAGCCGCGGCCGCAGAGCGAATACCCGGTCGCGACCGGCGCCGGGTCCGCGGGACGCGGATGGCCTGGCATGTCTACGGACCCTACGCGCGGGCGCCCCTGGGCTGTCTCTTATACACATCTGACGCTGCCGACGATTAACCTTCGGTGTAGGTCTCGGTGGTCGCCGGATCAGTAGAGGGGGGGGGGGGGGGGGGGGGGGGGGGGGGGGGGGGGGGGGGGGGGGGGGGGGGGGGGGGGG
>NZ_JAELTI010000245.1 GCF_016428755.1 Allobosea sp. ASV33 | reverse complement strand
CCCCCCCCCCCCCCCCCCCCCCCCCCCCCCCCCCCCCCCCCCCCCCCCCCCCCCCCCCCCCCCCCCTTTTCCCCCAGAACACGGCATCCCCGATCGCGCCTAGAGTCTCGTGGGCTCGGAGATGTGCCCCCCCCCCCCCATGTCGAGGGCTTCCGGCGGGTGGTCAAGAAGGGCGCGGCATCCTGGAGCGCGCCGGGCATATCCGCCGCCTTGTCATGGGCGAAGGCATCGAGACGACGCTCTCGGTCTGGCTGTCTCTTATACACATCTGACGCTGCCGACGATTAACCTTCGGTGTAGATCTCGGGGGTGGGGGGGTCAGTGAGAGGGGGGGGGGGGGGGGGGGGGGGGGGGGGGGGGGGGGGGGGGGGGGGGGGGGGGGGGGGGG
>NZ_JAELTI010000244.1 GCF_016428755.1 Allobosea sp. ASV33 | reverse complement strand
CCAGTTGCCCGGCCGCCAGCAGGCTGCCCGACAGCAGGCCGCCGCCGCCCAGGCAGACGAACAGGTAGTCCAGGTCGGGCACCTCCTCGAACAGTTCCTTGGCCGCCGTGCCCTGGCCGGCGATCACGTCGCGGTGGTTGAACGGCGGGATCAGCGTCATGCCGCGCTCGTCGGCCAGGCGGCGGGAGATGGCCTCGCGGTCCTCGGTGAAGCGGTCATAGGTCACCACCTGGGCGCCGTAGGAGCGCGTGGCCGCCATCTTGGAGGCGGGAGCATCCTCGGGCATGACGATGAGCGCGGGCATGTCCAGCATCTGCGCGGCCAGTGCCACGGCCTGGGCATGGTTGCCCGAAGAGAAGGCCAGTGCGCCGCGCTTGCGCTGCTCGGGCG
>NZ_JAELTI010000243.1 GCF_016428755.1 Allobosea sp. ASV33 | reverse complement strand
CCCCCCCCCCCCCCCCCCCCCCCCCCCCCCCCCCCCCCCCCCCCCCCCCCCCCCCCCCCCCCCGTCTTCATGATACTGCGACCACCGAGATCTACACCGAAGGTTTATCGTCGGCAGCGTCAGATGTGTATAAGAGACAGAGCCCTTCGCGCCGTTCGGTGCGACTTTCGAGGCCCTGAAGACGTTCTTGGCGATCAAGGGCGTCTGGCGCGCAGCCTGGGTCAGCCTCCAGGCCGCTGCGATGACCATGGCTGTCGCTTATACACATCTCCGAGCCCACGAGACTCTCGGCGCGATCGCGTCTGCCGTCGGGGGGGTGATAATGTGGGGGGGGGGGGGGGGGGGGGGGGGGGGGGGGGGGGGGGGGGGGGGGGGGGGGGGGGGGGGGGGG
>NZ_JAELTI010000025.1 GCF_016428755.1 Allobosea sp. ASV33 | reverse complement strand
ATCCTGGCCTGGATGGAGAAGAACGGCGCCAACCGGCTCGTCCATTTCACCACCGACATGATCTACGGCCATTCGGTGACGGTGCCGCAGGACGAGACGCATCCGGCCCATCCGCTCGGCGAATACGGCGAGAGCAAGCTCGCGACCGAGCGCCTCGCCGACGAATACCGCGCCAAGGGTTTCCGCATCCCGATCTTCCGGCCGCGGCTGATCATCGGGCCGGGGCGGCTCGGCATCCTCGTCAAGCTGTTCAAGCTGATCGACATGCACCTGCCGGTGCCGATGATCGGATCGGGCAAGAATCCTTACCAGTTCATCTCGGTGTTCGACTGTGCCAGTGCCTGCGTCGCGGCCTGGAAGGCGGGCTTCCCGAACGAGGCCTATAATCTCGGCTCGGACGATCCGCCGCCGGTGCGCAAGCTGCTCGGCGACCTGATCAGGCATGCAGGCTCGAAATCGATCCTGCTGCCGACGCCGGCCTCGCTGGTCAAGCTGACGCTCGACACGCTCGATGCGATCAACCTGCCGATCATGGACCCCGAGCAGTACAAGATCGCCGACGAAATCTGCATCCTCGACACCTCCAAGGCCAAGCGCGAGCTCGGCTGGGCGCCGCGCCATCGCGACGAGGACATGCTGCTCGCCGCCTATACCGAATACCGCAAGGCCAAGGACGGCCTTAAAGCAGCCGAGAGGAGCCTCGCCGCATGAGCATGCCCGCCTTCAAGAACGAGGACGTCGCCGTGACGAACCCCCGGCCGCAGCTCATCAGCGTGGAAGCCGCCAAGCAGCTCGATGCCGCGCAGGTAAAGGAGCTCTTCGCCGCCCATATCAATCCCGGCCAGCTTCACTTCCTGAAGCTGCTCGGCTTCGACAAGATCCTCGTCGATCGCGCCGAGGGGATGCATTACATCACCAAGGACGGCCGCAAGATCCTCGATTTCTTCGGCGGCTTCTGCTCGGTCGCCTTCGGCCACAACCATCCGCGCATCATCGCGGCCCGGCAGAAGTTCCAGGACGAGAACCGCCATGAGATCTGCATGGCCTTCATGTCGCAATATGCGTCCGCGCTGTCGAAGAACCTTGCCACGATCGCGCCCGGCGATCTCGACATGGTCTTCCTCGGCTCGACCGGTTCGGAGGCGATGGAGGCGGCGCTGAAGGTCGCCGAGCAGGCGCAGGGGCCGGAGAAGTCCAAGATCCTGCACGCCGCGAATTCGTTCCACGGCAAGACCAAGGGCGTGCTCTCGGTCACGGATTCGACGCTCTACCAGTCGCAGTTCAAGCTGGTCGAGAACCGGGTCAAGGTACCGTTCGGCGACATCGATGCGGTCCGGCAGGCGCTGGAGAGCGATCCGTCGATCGGCATCGTCGTGATGGAGACGATCCAGGGCGGCGGCGGCATCGTCGAGGCGCCCGAGGGCTTCTGGCGCGAATTGCGTGCGCTCTGCGACAAGCATGGCGTGCTCTGGGTCGCCGACGAAGTGCAATGCGGGCTCGGCCGGACCGGCCAGTTCTTCGCCTTCGAGCGTGACGGGGTGGTGCCGGACGTGACGGCGCTTGCCAAGGCGCTCGGCGGCTCCAAGGCAGCGATGGGCGCGATGATCGCGCGGCGCGAGATCTACATGAAGGCCTATGGCAAGCCGAAGAGCGCGCTGATCCATGCGCAGGCGACTTTTGGGGGCATGGGCGAGGCCTGCGTCTCGTCGATCGAGGCCCTCAACGTCCTCTATGACGAGGACCTGATGGGCAATGCCCAGCGCCAGGGCGACTACCTGATCGAGAAGCTGAACGGCCTGCGCGCCAAGTATCCGACCCTGCTCAAGGAAATCCGCGGGCGCGGCCTGATGATCGGCGTCGAGTTCCAGGACATCAGCGAGACCATGCCTTTCGGGCTGAAGCACATGGTCGCGCTGCTCGACGACAAGCTGAAGGGCTCGCTCTGCGGCTTCGTCGGCGCGCTGCTCCTGAAGGAGCACGACGTGCTCGTCGCCTTCACCGAGTATAACCGCAACGTCATCCGGCTGGAGCCGCCTTTGATCGTCACGCGCGAGCAGTGCGACCAGTTCCTCGCGGCCTTCGAAGATGTGCTATCGAGCGGCGTTACCGGCATCGTCACCGGCTACCTGCGCAAGGTCGCGGTCGGCAAGGGCTGAGGCCGCAGCCTGCCGACACAACAAAAGAGCCGGCGGTCGATAGCGACCGCCGGCTCTTTTTTAGTGGATGCTGTTCAGCTTGGCTCAGGCGACGTGGGAAGCGTGCACCGCGTCGGCATTGACGCGCTCGACATCGCTGCGCGACAGGGCGAGATCGGACAGGCCCCGGTCGTCCATCGCATAGAGCGCACGGGCGCTGCTGCGGGCATCGAGCCAGGCTTCGAGCTTAAGCAGCAATCCCAGCACGCGGCCGTCGCGGCGGGGGGCGGAAAAGGAAAGTCCGGCTATGGCATGGCTGGCGAACATGGCGCGCCTCACGAGTGATCTAACTGTCGGGTAATTTGCGCCTTGCTCAGGGTCCAAGCAAATGCGAAGTTCTTCGCATTGCCCAAGTTGGACTTGGCCTGACATGAGCCGCCGCCACCTCCCGCCCCTGGCTTCCCTGCGCGCCTTCGAGGCCGCTGCGCGGCACCGCAATTTCGAGAAGGCCGGAGACGAGCTCGCGGTGACGGCCAGCGCCGTCGGCCAGCATGTGCGCTCGCTCGAGACCTGGCTCAGGCGCCCGCTCTTCGTGCGGCTGCCGAGCAAGGGCGTCGCCCTGACCGAGATCGGCGAGCGCTATGCCGCGACGATCTCGCAGGTGCTCGACCAGCTCAACGAAGCCACGGCGCGGGCCCTGCGGCCGGAGACGCCGAATGTCATCACCGTCAGCACCTTGCCGAGCTTCGCCCTGAACTGGCTGATCCCGCGGCTGGGACATCTGAAGGAGCGCGCGCCCCATCTGGAGGTGCGGGTCGAGGTCTCGGTGAGCCTGACCGATTTCGCCCGCGAGAATGTCGATGTCGCCATCCGCTCGGGCAGCGGCGGCTATCCCGGCCTGCAGAGCGACCTGCTGATGGAAGAGAATTTCTTCCCCGTTTGCAGCGCGGCGCTGCTGGACGATCCCGAGCGGCCGCTGCGCGAGCCGGCGGATCTGCGCCATCACATTCTGCTGCATGAGATCCCGGAGGGCATCCCCGACTTCGTCACCTGGCCGCGCTGGCTCGCCGCGATCGGCGTGAGCGGGGTCGATGCGACCCGGGGCCCGCGCTTCTCGCACACCTTCCTGGCCTTGCAGGCGGCAGCATCGGGGCAGGGTGTAGCGCTCGCCACCAATGTCCTGATCGGGGATTATCTCGATGCCGGCCGTCTGGTCCGGCCGTTCCCGGATCAGGTCAGGGGGCCGCACCAGTATTACCTGGTCTGCCCGGAGGCTTCGGCGCAGCGGCCGGCGATCGCGGCCTTCCGCAGGTGGATCCGCGAGGAAGCCGCGACCCATGTCGGGCTGAGCGTCGGGTCGTGACATCGCGGCCCGCCTGAAACAAAAAGAGGCCGGCTTGCGCCGGCCTTTTGAGTCTTGGGTCTCGAAACAGGGGTCGTCCAGGAAACTCAGTAGTAGCCGCAGACGCGGCGGTAGCCGATCACGTTGCCCCAGCGGTCGAAACGCTCGACCATGTCGCAGGAGCGGACGGGGGCGGGGGCGTCATAGTAGCCGTAGCCATAGGCGGGACGTGTGGCGCCCGCGATGATGGCGCCCGCGGCGAGCGCGCCGACCACACCGGCGCCGACACCCCAGCCACCGTAGCGGTAACCCCAGCGCGGGCGCGCTTCGGCGCCGGAGGCGATCAAGGTGGTGGCCAGGGTCAGGGCCGCGAGGGTCGCGGTCGCAGTCTTGCGGAACGTCGTCATGCTCGTCTCCCGATCTGTGCGAGAGCGAAGGTTTCGCTCTTCATGCTCATTGGTCGCGGGGAGAAACAGGCAGGTTCAAAGGGGCGCGGAATTATTTTGAGGTCGTATCAGCCGGCCGTGACGCGCCGCCAGAAATCCGAGGAGAAGCCGGGGTCGACATGCCCGGCGAAATCGCGCCAGCGCGGGAAGGAGGCCGCAAAGGTCGCGGGCGACATGCGCGCGTCCTTGTAGGGATTGATCCGCCCGCCGGCCGCAATGGCGAGGGCGTCGAGACGCGCTAGCAGCCGCTCGGTCCGTGCGCCGCGATTGGGAAAATCCAGCGTCAGCGTCGCGCCCGGCACGGGGAAGGACATCAGGCCGGGCGAGGGCCGGTTGCCGAAGAGTTTCAGGACCGTCAGGAAGGAAGCCTCGCCCGCATCGAGCATCTGCCCGAGCATCATGGCGACGGCATCGTGAGCCTTGTCCATCGGGACTGCGCATTGGAACTGGCGCAAGCCCTTCGGGCCATAGGCACGGTTCCAGTCGTGGATGCGATCGAGCGGGTAGAAGAACGGGCGATAGGGCACCCGGCGCGCGAGGCCGTCGCGTGGCTGGCTGTTGCGGTAGAGCCAGTTGAAGGCGCTCAGCGTCAGGCGGTTGATGAGCGGAAAGGGCGGTTTTAGCGGAAAGGGCAGGGAGCGCGCCTCGCGCGGGGCCAGCGCATCCGAAGCGGGGGCATGATTGGCGCGGAAGAAGACGCCGCGGCCGAGATGGCGGCCGCCAGCGAGCGAGTCGATCCAGGCGACGGTGTAGTCATGCGTGGCATCGGAAGCCGCGGCGATGTCGAAGAAGCTGGCGAGATCGCCGAAATGCAGGACCTCCTGTGCCATCTCGGCTGATGCGATGGGCCTGAGCTGCAGCGTCACCTGCGTCACCAGCCCGGTCAGGCCGAAGCCGCCGATGGTGGCGGCGAAGAGCTCGGGATTGAGGTCGGGTGCGCAGATCAGGCGCTGCCCGTCCGAGCGCATGAGCTCGAAGGCACGGACATGGCAGCCGAAGGTGCCAGCGCTGTGGTGGTTCTTGCCGTGGACGTCGTTGACGAGCGCGCCGCCGACGGTGACGAAGGCGGTGCCGGGCGTGACCGGCGGGAACCAGCCCGCCGGCACGACGATGTCGAGCAGGCGGTCGAGCAGGAGGCCCGCGCCGCAGGTCAGAACGCCCGTCTCGCGATCGAAGGCCAGGATGTCGTCGAGCCCACGCGTATCGATAAGCGTGCCGCCATTGTTCAGGCAGGAATCGCCATAGGAGCGCCCGTTGCCGTAGGCGAGGAGAGGGCGGCGCGGGCGATGGGGCGTATCGAGCCAGTCGCGGGCATCGACGATCGCGCTGTCGCGGGCGGCGAGGCCGCCCCAGGAGCGAAAGCTGGCGAGCGGGGCGGTCACGGCACGAATGTCGCCGCGACCATGATCAGGACGACGACGAGCCCCATGAACTGGCTGCGCCAGTCGCGGATCATGAAGATCAGCGGGTCGTCCGGCATGTTGCCGCGGCGAGCCAGGAACCAGATCCGCGCCATCTGGTAGAGCACGATCGGGCACATCAGCCAGATCAGCTTCGGCTGGCTGTAGAGCTGCTTCACATTGGCGCTGTCGACATAGAGCGCCATGATGAGCGCGCAGGTGCAGCCCGAGGCCATGCCGAGCTGGGACAGGGCCTCGATATCCTCTGCGTGATAGCCGCGCCCCGCCTTCTTCAGGCCGGACTGGTCCTGGGTCAGGCGCAATTCGGTATAGCGCTTCACCAGCGCGAGGCTGAGGAAGAGGAACATCGCGAAGGCGAGGAGCCAGGACGACACGGGGATGGCGGCGGCGGCGTTGCCGGCGAGGATGCGCAAGGTGTGCATGGCGGCCAGCCCGAGGACATCGACCAGGAGCTTGCGCTTCAGAACCAGCAGATAGGCCAGCGCCAGGAAGAGATAGGCCAGCAGCGACAGCAGGAAGGGCTGCGGCTGCGGCACGAGGGCGACCAGGGAGAAGGCGGCCGCGAGCAGCACCGGCACGGCGGCATAGGCCTGCATCGCCGTGATCTCGCCGGCCGCGAGCGGGCGCTTGCACTTGGTCGGGTGGCGCCGGTCCGCCTCGACATCCATGATGTCGTTGAGAAGGTAGATCGCCGAGGCGATCAGGCTGAAAGCGACGAAGGCGATCAGGCCCAGCCAGAGCGCATGCGGATCGAAGACGTCGTGGTTGAGCAGGATCGGGACGAAGACGAGGCCGTTCTTGAGCCAGTGATGCGGCCGCATCGCCCTGATCATCGCGGTCACAGACATGGTTCGGCCCGTCTTCCCCAAGACACGGGTCGCCATCCGCGATGCGGTACGCGACCGCCGGCTCACCGGCGCGGGCGTTATCGGCGGCAAACTCCTAAACGGGAGTGCACATGGCGTCGAAACGGGCAGCGATTTCAACGCCATGCTTAACATCGGGCTTCCGCATTCCCCGAAAGCCGGGTTCGACGGTGCCTGGCGGCGGCACCGTCCCGCGCGGTCACTGATGCGGCGTCAGACCTTGGCGGCGCTGGCGGCGGCGTCGATATTCGCAACCAGTTCGGCATCGAGGCCGAGCGAGCCGGCCAGGCCAGCCAGGAAGTCCTTCTCGGCGGCATTGTCCGGATTGATGGCGATGCGCGCCGCCGTATAGATCTGTGCCGCGAGCTCGGGGCTTTCGGCCGCCTCGACCAGTGTATCGATTGAGGCCGGGTTCGCCATCTCCTTGGCCAGCCAGTCATGGGCCTCCCGATCGAGGCCGGCTTCCTTGAGCCCGCCCAGGATGGCGCTCTGCTCCTCGTCGTCGATATGGCCGTCGGCCGCTGCCGCCGCGATCATCGCGCGGATGAAGGTCAGGGTCGTGGCCTCGCTCGCCGCCTGCGGCTCGAAGCCGGTGCCGGCCGGAGCCGGCAGCAGCTCCTGCTGGCTGGCGTTGAGCAGCGGCTTGCCGGCCTGATAGTTCTGGTAGGCCTTGTAGGCGAGGCCGCCGATCAGGGCGAGGCCGCCGAGCTTGGCCGCGGAGCCTGCCACTGCGCGTCCGGTGCTCGTGCCGAAGACGAGCGCGCCGAGGCCGCCGAGCACGGCGGTCGCCAAAGCCGGATTGTTGTTGAACATGCCCTTGGCCTGCTCGATCAACTGGTCGGGAGTCCTGCCGCCGGTGACGCGGCCGAGCGCATCGCCGGTGCCCTGCTGCACGCCTGTCTGGCGCGCGGCGTCGCCCAAGCCTTGCGTCGCCTGGGTCAGGATTTGCCCCGCCAGGCCGCCGAGCCCGCCCGAGCGCTGGACCTGATCGGCCAGCCCGCCGAGCATGCCGCCGAGGCCGCCCTGCTGTCCGGCCTGTGCGCCGGCCTGGCTGCCGGCGCTGATCAGGGCGTCGAGCAGGGATTTGGCGTTGAACATAGAGTCTTCTCCTGTTGGCGGTCGTCATGCCGCGCAGTCGAGATCGATCAGCCGCATGAAAACGGCGCGACCAAGGCGTGGCTTTGCACAGCTTCGCGCTCAAGTCATCGGCAACGGCAGAAGCCCCGGCTCCTTCAGGGTTTCCAGCGCGATCTCGGAGCGGACGCGGGCCACGCTCTCATGCGGCATCAGGATCTCGTTGACCAGCCGGGCCAGCGCCTTGAGGTCGCCGACCGCGACCTTCAGCAGGTAATCCGCCTCGCCCGTCAGGGCATGGGCCTCGAGGATCGCGGGCGTCAGACGCACGAGATCGCGGAAGCGCCGGGCATTGTCGCGGGTATGCGTGTCGAGCGCGACATGGATGAAGACGATGACGCCGAGGCCGACGGCCGATGGCTCCAGCGCCGCACGATAGCCGCGGATCACGCCCTCCTGCTCCAGTCGCTGCCGGCGGCGCGAGACCTGGCTCGCCGACAGGCCGACCCTCTCGGCCAGGGCTGCATTGGTGAGGGAGGCGTCGTTCTGCAGCGCGTCCAGCAAGCGCCAGTCGAGTGCGTCGAGTGCCGCCATATGATGCATCCTTCGCAGGCATGATGCGCAGATCGTGCATCGAAACGCTTATCGCGGGCAAGTTTGCACGCCATTCGCCTGATGTCTGCGCGATGATGGGATACCCCGGAGAGAGCAGACAAGAGGAATGCCAATGGGTCCGTTTCCGCACGATGCCGCCCCGCCCGCGATCTCGGCGGCCAACCCGATGGGAACCGACGGCTTCGAGTTCGTCGAATTCGCCCATCCCGAGCCCGAAAAGCTCGGTTCCCTCTTCGAGACGATGGGCTTCACCAAGGTCGCCCGCCACCGTTCGAAGCAGGTGACGCTCTATCGGCAGGGCGACGTCAATTTCGTCGTCAATGCGGAGCCCGACTCCTTCGCCCAGGCCTTTGCTGCCGAGCATGGTCCTTGCGCCTGCGCCATGGCCTTCCGCGTCGTCGATGCGAAGCATGCCTTCGAGCGTGCGGTGTCGCTGGGCGCCGAGCCCTATGAGAGCGCGATCGGGCCGGGCGAGCTCGCGATCCCCGCCGTGCGCGGCATCGGCGGCTCGCTGCTCTATTTCGTCGATCGCTATGGCGAGAAGGGCTCGATCTGGGATGTCGATTTCGAATGGATCGGCGAGCGCGACCCTCATCCCGAGCAGGCCGGGCTCTATTATCTCGACCACCTCACCCATAACGTCATCCGCGGACGCATGGACCATTGGGCCGGCTGGTACGGCAAGCTGTTCAATTTCCGCGAGATCCGCTTCTTCAACATCGAGGGCAAGCTGACCGGTCTGATCTCGCGGGCGCTGACCTCGCCCTGCGGCAAGATCCGCATACCGATCAACGAGTCGCTCGACGACAAGAGCCAGATCGAGGAGTACCTGCGCCAGTACAAGGGCGAGGGCATCCAGCATGTCGCGATGGGCTCGCGCGACATCTATGCCAGCGTCGAGGCCCTGCGCGGCAACGGGCTGCCCTTCATGCCGGCGCCGCCCGTGACCTATTACGAGAAGGTCGATGCGCGCGTGCCGAACCATGGCGAGCCGGTCGAGCGGCTGAAGGCCAACGGCATCCTGATCGACGGCGAGGGCGCGGTCGCGCTCGGCGAGAAGGAGGGGCGGATGAGCAAGGTGCTGCTGCAGATCTTCTCGGCCACGGTGGTCGGGCCGATCTTCTTCGAGTTCATCCAGCGCAAGGGCGATGACGGCTTCGGCGAGGGCAATTTCCGTGCGCTGTTCGAATCGATCGAGGAGGACCAGATCCGCCGGGGCGTGCTGAGCCCGGCGGCTGCGGAGTGAAGCTTCGGGGAGAGGGTCTGGCGGTTTCCATGCCGTCATTCCGGGCCTGACCCGGAATCCATCGTCAAGCGCAGCGCCCTATGATGGATTCCGGATCGGCGCCGCTTCGCGGCTTGTCCGGAATGACGGAGGTTCCTTGTAGAGACGCCGGGCCCTACGGCGCGAGCTTCCGCATCAGGAGCGGGGCCCCGACCGCCGGGTCCTTGCGCCATTGGCCGTTCTCGAAGACGAGGTCGGTGCCGTGGCCGCGCCGCGCGACGAGCGTCAGGCGGCCGCCGGCGTAGCGCCAGGCGACCGGATCGAAGATCGTCAAACCGGTATCGGGGCACATGCCTTCGAAGGCGGCGGGCTGGCGACCGTCGGCTGCCGCGGGCGAGAGCAGAAGGCGGCAGGCCTCGCGGTTCTGCTGGCGCATCAGCACATAGCGGCCCGGCAGGGAAGCGGGCGCCGGTGCCGTTGCAGGATCGACTGGCGTGATGCGCTGGGCCGCCGTGGCGGCTGGGCTCTGGGCGACCTGCGACGCGATGCGGGGATGGGCGCCCGACGAGAGCTTGTAAGCCTTGCCGTCGCTGCCCTTGCCGTCGAGGCCGGTTTCGGGTGAGCCGCTCTGGAACGCGACGACTTCCTTGCCGCCTGCATCCATGAACTGCGGCTGCCCGCTTCCGTTCAGCGTCCAGGACGCGGCCGTGTCGAGGATCGGCAAGGCGCGCCGGCAGGTGGCCGGGAAGCGCAACTGACGCCTGTTGCCGGCCGGCTCCGCGCCGAGGGTAATCGTGCAGCTTCGCGATTCGCCGGCAAGCGCGAGCTCCCAGGCGCCGAGCCAGCGGCGGATCGCGTCCGGCGCCTTGTCGGCGCCGCGCGGCAGCGGTCCCGTCTGGGCAGCCGCCGGCAGGGAGCCGGCGGCGAGGATCAGGAGCGGCAGCAGCCGGCGGATCAGGCCTTTTTCCATGGTGTCTCCGACACGGGCGTCAGCGGCCCCTTGCCATCGAACCATGAAACCATGTTGTCGACCAGAAGCTGGCCCATCGCCTCGCGGGTATGGACCGAGGCCGAGCCGACATGGGGCAGCAGCACCGCATGCTCGATCGCGATCAGCTCGGCCGGCACGCGCGGCTCGTCCTCGAAGACGTCGAGGCCGGCGGAGAGGATGGTCTTATCCTTGAGCGCCTTGATCAGCGCCTGCTCGTCCACGACGGTGCCGCGGCCGACATTGACCAGAATGCCGTTGGGACCGAGCGCCTCCAGCACCTCGGCATTGATGATGTGATGGGTCGAGGCTCCGCCCGGCGCGACCGAGATCAGCGTGTCGACATCGGCGGCCATATCAACCAGCGACGGGTAATAGGGATAGGACACGTCCGGCTGGCGCGAGCGGCCGTGATAGACGACCGGCAGGCCGAAGGCCTCGACGCGCTGCGCCACCGCCTTGCCGATGCGGCCGAGACCGACGATGCCGACCTTGCGGCCTCGCAGCGAGGTGGTGAGCGGGTAATTGCCCTGCAGCCACTTGCCTTCGCGCAGGTAGCGGTCGACCTGGGGCAATTGGCGGACGGTGGCGATCAGCAGGCCGAGCGCGAGATCGGCGACCTCGTCGGTCAGCACGTCGGGCGTGTTGGTCACGACGAGGCCGCGCTTGCCGGCCTCGGCCGCGTCGACATGGTCGTAGCCGACGCCGAAGCTGGAGATGACCTCAAGCTTGGGCAGCGCATCGAACAGCGCGCCGTCAACCCGGTTGTGCCCGCCGCCCGCGGCGACGCCGCGCACGCGGCCGGCGACCTCGCGCAGCAGCGCGTCGCGATCGGCCGCCTTCCACAATTCATGGACAGTGAAGCGCGCCTTGAGCTGGTCGGCCGCGTAGGCCATGAGCGGGCCGGTCTGGACGATTTCGGGCTTGGTAGAGGCTGTCATGGTCGAGCTGTCCGTCTGTGGTGGCGAAGGTCGTTGATTCGGCTTGTCTGAATCGATTAAATCGAGATGGCGCAGCCTGCCGAGAGGGCATAGCCCGGCCGCCGCATGAGCGCTATCCGATCACGCCTCGCCGATGGGAGCGAGGCGCTCATTTAGTATGCTTTATTCTGGCGATTTTCCCAGTCTCCGTGGCGACATGGGCTCCGAGCGAGGCGAGCGTGGTGTTCAGGCTGTCGATGACGAGGCCGGCCATGCGCGCCGAAGCGAGATCCCCGTCGCGGTCGATGATCGCGAGCAGGACGTGTTCGTGGTCGGGCAGGGACTCGATATAGGCGGCCTCGTCGCCGGTCTTCAGCAGCAATGACCATTGCAGCGTGGCGATGACGGCGCTGGAGAGGCATTGCAGCGCGGCATTCTGGGCGGCGGAGAAGATCGCCTCGTGGAAGGCGAGGTCGGCGCGGATCGTCGCTTCCGCATAGGGCGCGCCATCGGCCATGCCGCGATAGGCGGCCTCGATGCGGGCAATGTCGGCCGAGGTGCGGCGCTGTGCGGCGAGGCGGGCGGCGCTGGGCTCGACGAAGCGGCGCAACTCGAAGAGATCGCGGATGAATTTCTCGTTCGGGTCGGACTCGAAATGCCAGGACAGGACGTCGGGGTCGAGCAGGTTCCAGCGTTCGCGCGGCGCGGCGCGGGTGCCGCTCTTCGGGCGCGCCTCGACCAGCCCTTTCGCCGTCAGAATCTTCACCGCCTCGCGATAGGCCGTACGCGAGACCGAGATCTCGGAGCGCAGATCGTCCTCGTTCGGCAGGACTTCGCCCGCCCGGACGCGGCCGGTGATGATCGCAACCGCGAGCTTCTGGGCGACCTGGCCGAAAAGCCGGTCCGGATTGAGCGTCGTCGGCCGCGAGAAGTCGCGTACGCGCATCGCTGGGCCCCTCCCTCGGGCAGCTTCGGCCAGCCTGAATTTGCGGCAGGGCGAAGGCTGTGGCGGCGCTTGACAGGGCCGCTTCTATCGTATGACTTTATCGCAGATTGGAACGGACACAATCGCCGGGAACAGGCGTGTGCGCTTTCATCATTCGGTCACCAGAAGCCGATTGTGGCTGCAAGCCGCCTGAAAGGCGAGCGCGCGGTCAGGGAACGGAAACAGGGAAGGACGGCATGGCTTCAGTCCAGATTGCCGATGTGCGCAAGGCCTATGGGTCGACGCAGGTCATCCACGGCGTCGATATCGACATCAACGACGGCGAGTTCGTCATCCTGGTCGGCCCGTCGGGCTGCGGGAAGTCGACGCTGCTGCGCATGATCGCGGGCCTCGAGAACATTTCGGGCGGCGAGATCCGGATCGGGCCGCGCGTGGTGAACGACGTTCCGCCGAAGGAGCGCGACATCGCCATGGTGTTCCAGAACTATGCGCTCTATCCGCATATGACGGTCGCCGACAACATGGCCTTCTCGATGAAGCTCCGGAAGGCGCCGAAGAGCGAGATCGACGAGCGCGTCAACAAGGCGGCTGGCATTCTCGGCCTCGACAAGCTGCTCGACCGGTATCCGCGGCAGCTCTCGGGCGGCCAGCGCCAGCGCGTTGCGATGGGCCGGGCGATCGTGCGCGATCCGCAGGTCTTCCTGTTCGACGAGCCTCTCTCCAATCTCGACGCCAAGCTGCGCGTGCAGATGCGCACCGAGATCAAGGAACTGCATCAGCGCCTGAAGACCACCACGGTCTATGTCACGCACGACCAGATCGAAGCCATGACCATGGCCGACAAGATCGTGGTGATGCATGACGGCATCGTCGAGCAGATGGGCGCCCCGCTCGATCTCTACGACAATCCCGCCAACCTCTTCGTCGCGGCCTTCATCGGCTCGCCCTCGATGAACCTGCTCAAGGGCAAGATCATCGGTGCGGGCTTCGAGACCGAGGGCGGGGTCGTCTGGCCGATCGGCAAGCACCCGGTGGGTTCCGATGGGCTTGCCGCGGTGCTGGGCATCCGCCCCGAGCATTTCCAGCTCGACCCCAACGGCCTCAAGGCCGAGGTCGCGGTCGTCGAGCCGATGGGCTCGGAGACGCAGGTCGTCGTTCGCTGCGGCGGGCAGGACCTGACCTGCATCTTCCGCGAGCGCATCTCGGCCAAGCCCGGCGAGACGATCGGCATCACCCCCGATACCAGCGTCACGCATCTCTTCGACGCTGCGACCGGCAAGCGGATCTGAGGGTACGCGCCGGCCGGATTGCGCCGCGACCCGGCCGTGCCGCGCGTCTTGATGCCAAGGTTCGAGAGGGTTCGCGATCCGGGCGATTCAGCCTGATCGGCCCGGCTCCACGGAATTCGCCGCCCCGCGAGACAGGGCGACGGATGATCGCTGTCAACGCCTATCAATCATGCAGGACGGTGGTCCCATGCAGGCCGCCGCCGCACCCACGGAGGAGACGGTTTCCATGAGCATTTCCAGAAGAGACGTTCTGATCGGTGGCGCCGGACTCGCGGCGGGAGCGACGCTGCCGCTGGCGCCGTCCATCGCGCAGGCCAAGATCGAGCAGGGCGCCACGTTGCGCGTGCTGCGCCCGACCAAGTTCGTCGATCCCGACCAGGCCATCTTCAACGAGAACACCGAGGCCTTCACCAAGGCGACCGGCGTGCCGGTGCGCGTCGACTATGCCGGCTGGGAGGATCTGCGCCCGCAGACGGCGGTGACCGCCAATACCGGCGCGGGCCCGGATGTCGTCGTCGGCTGGGCCGACGATCCGCATATCTTCTCGGACAAGCTGATCGACCTCACCGACATCGCCGAGGACCTCGGCAAGAAATATGGCGGCTGGTACCCGATCGCCGAGAAATACGGCAAGAAGGACAAGACCAACCAGTGGGTCTCGATCCCGATGGGCGCGTCCGGCGCGCCGGCGGTCTATCGTGAATCCTGGGTCAAGGAAGCGGGCTTCGACACCTTCCCGAAGGATCTCGACAACTTCCTGAAGCTCTGCCGCAAGCTCAAGGAGATCGGGCATCCCGCCGGTTTCGCGCTCGGCAATGCGGTGGGCGACGGCAACGCCTTCTGCAACTGGCTCGTCTGGACCCATGGCGGCTACATGGTCGATGAGAACAACAAGGTCGCGATCAACTCGAAGGAGACGATCGAGGCGCTGAAATACGCCAAGGCGCTCTACGAGACCTTCATCCCCGGCACGCTGTCCTGGCTCGACATCAGCAACAACAAGGCGCTGACGGCCGGTGAGATCGGCGTCACCCAGAACGGCGTCTCGCTGTATTTCTCGATCAAAAACTCGAAGGACGAGAAGACCGCTGCGATCGGCAAGGACCTGAACCACGCGACCATGCCGGTCGGCCCGCTCGGTCGCCCTTCGGAGCCGGCGCTGATCATCAACGCCATGGCGTTCAAGCACACCAAGTTCCCGAACGCGGCCAAGGAATATCTCCGCTTCATGATGGAGAAGGAGCAGTACGACAAGTGGCTGACCGGCTGCTACGGCTACTGGACTCAGCCGCTCAAGGGCTATGCCGAGAGCAAGGTCTGGTCGAGCGATCCGAAGATCTTGGTCTATCGCGACACCTGGGAGCGGGCGCTCTGGAGCGGCTACAAAGGCTCGATCAACGAGGCCGCCGGCACGGTCAATGCCGAGTATGTCGTCGTGCAGATGGTCGCATCCGTCTGCTCCGGCCAGGCGACGCCGGAAGAGGCCGCCAAGGAGGCCGAGCGCCGCGCCAAGCGCTACTACCGGACCTGATGCCGACCTGGCTCTGACCCGGATACGCGCGGCCGCCGGTTCGTCCGGCGGCCGTCGACAGACCGCATCGGATTGTCCCGAAAAAGTGGCCCCACTTTTCGGTCCGATGCCACAGCCGACCCGAACGCGAGGGCGCCATGGCCGTAGTTGCCGCCGAAGCCCGAACCGTCCACAGCCTGCAACACAACTGGCTGGTGCGTCTGTTCGATTACAAGCCGTTCCTGATCTTCCTGTGCCTGCTGCCGGCGGCGGGCTTCCTGCTGGTCTTCCTCAGCTATCCGCTGGGCTTAGGCATCTGGCTCGCCTTCACCGACACGCGCATCGGCCGTGTCGGGCATTTCATCGGCTTCGAGAATTTCGAGTCGCTCTGGTACGACCGGGTGTTCATCACCTCGGTCTGGAACACGCTGCTCTATACGGGCGTGGCGACTTTCGGGAAATTCGCGCTCGGCCTCTGGCTGGCGCTGCTGCTCAACAACCACCTGCCGTTCAAGTCGCTGCTCCGGGCCATCATCCTGATACCCTGGATCGTGCCGACCGTGCTCTCGGCGATCGCCTTCTGGTGGATCTACGATCCGCAGTTCTCGATCATCTCCTATGTGCTGGTCGACGTGCTCGGCTGGCGCGACACCTATATCGACTTCCTCGGCCAGCCCTGGCCGGCGCGGTTCTCGCTGATGGCCGCCAATATCTGGCGCGGCATTCCCTTCGTCGCGATCAGCCTGCTGGCCGGCCTGCAGACGATCTCGCCCTCGCTCTACGAGGCGGCGATGCTGGACGGCGCCAATTCCTGGCAGCGTTTCCGGCATGTCACGCTGCCGATGCTGATGCCGATCCTGGCGGTGGTGCTGACCTTCTCGGTGCTGTTCACCTTCACCGATTTCCAGCTCGTTTACGCGATCACCCGCGGCGGGCCGGTCAACGCCACGCATCTGATGGCGACGCTCGCCTTCCAGCGCGGCATCCCGGGTGGCCAGCTCGGCGAGGGCGCGGCGATCGCGGTGGCGATGATCCCGTTCCTCGTGATGGCGACGCTGTTCAGCTATTTCGGCCTGTCCCGGCGCAAATGGCAGCAGGGGGAAGACAATGACTGACCAGAACCTCGGAGCGCGGCCGCATCTGACGGACAAGGAGCGCGAAGGCGTCATCGACTGGTCGTCCGGCCCGCGGCGCTTCATCACGCTCTACCTGCCGCTGTCGCTGTTCCTGCTCGTGCTGCTGTTCCCGTTCTACTGGATGGCGATTACGGCGATCAAACCGAATGCCGAACTGCTCGACTACAAGAACAACAACCCGTTCTGGGTGAAGTCGCCGACGCTGGAGAACATCAACAGGCTGCTGTTCCAGACCGATTATCCGCAATGGCTCTGGACCACGATGATGGTTGCGGCGGTGGCCACCGCGCTGTCGCTGTTTTCCAGCGTGCTCGCGGCCTATGCGATCCAGCGCCTGCGGTTCAGGGGTTCGCAATATGTCGGCCTGGCGATCTATCTCGCCTATCTCGTGCCGCCCTCGATCCTGTTCATCCCGCTGGCGACGCTGATCTTCCAGTTCGGCCTGTTCGACTCGCCGCTGGCGCTTATCCTGACCTATCCGACCTTCCTCATCCCGTTCTGCACCTGGCTCCTGATCGGCTATTTCAAGTCGATCCCCTACGAGCTCGAGGAATGCGCGATGATCGACGGGGCGACGCGGTTGCAGACGCTGTGGCGGATCACCCTGCCGCTCGCCATGCCCGGCTTGATCTCGGCCGGCATCTTCGCCTTCACCCTGTCCTGGAACGAGTTCATCTATGCGCTCGCCTTCATCCAGTCGGCGGAGAAGAAGACGGTGCCGGTCGCGGTGCTGACCCAGCTCGTCGAGGGCGACGTCTACCACTGGGGTTCGCTGATGGCCGGCGCGCTGCTCGGCTCGATCCCCGTCGCGATCCTCTATTCCTTCTTCGTCGACTATTACGTGGCGTCGATGACGGGCGCGGTGAAGGAATAGGCGGCGAGCCCATTCCATCCGCGTGCCGTCATCCCGGCGGCAGTGAAACGGAGTGCCGAGATCCATCGTAGAGTTCCGGAGCCCTACGATGGATCCCGGATCGGCGCGGCTTCGCCGCTTGTCCGGGATGACGGAAACTGACAGGGCCCTCATCGATGCCAATTTCTTCCATCGCCTTCATCGGGCTCGGCGCGATGGGCGCGCCGATGGCCGAGAACCTCGTCAAGAAGCAGTTCCGCGTGACCGGCTTCGACATGCGCGAAGCGGCGCGTGATGCGCTCGTCTCAGCCGGCGGGCATGCTGCGGCGAGCGCGAAGGAAGCCGCCGAAGGCGCCGAGGCACTAGTGCTGATGGTCGTCAATGCGGCACAAGCACGTTCGGTGCTGTTCGAGGCCGGGGCGCTGGACGCTCTGGCGCCGGGTGCGACCGTGATCCTGATGGCGACCTGCCCGCCGGGCGAGGCCGAGGCTATCGCGGCCGAGGTCACGAAGACAGGACGGCATTTCATCGACGCGCCGGTCTCGGGTGGCGTCAACGGCGCGCGCAACGCGACGCTGACGATCATGGTCGGGGCGCCGACCGATAGCTTCGCCAGGGCGAAGCCTGTGCTCGATGCGCTCGGCGACAAGGTCTTCCATGTCGGCGAGAAGGCCGGGCAGGGCGCGACGGTGAAGACCGTCAACCAGCTCCTGGCCGGGGTGCATATCGCGGTCGCGGCCGAAGCCCTGTCGCTGGCCGAGAAGGCCGGGATCGATGGGCGCCTGCTCTTCGAGATCATGGGTGGTTCGGCCGCCTCGTCCTGGATGCTCAGGGATCGCGGGCCGCGCATGCACGAGCCCGATCCGGTCGTGGCGAGCGCCGTCGACATCTTCGTGAAGGACCTGGGCATCGTGCTCGATGCCGGGCGTGCCGCGAAGACGGCTTTGCCGCTGGCGGCGGCGGCGCACCAGATGTTCCTGTCGGCGTCCGGCCTCGGCCATGGCGGGCGCGACGATTCGCAGGTGGTGCGGGCCTATCGCGCGCTCAACGCGAAGCCCCCGAACGATGCCTGAGGAGGGCTCAGCGCGGCGGCGGGCAGGTCGTTCCGCGCACGATCAGCGCCGGCGTCAGCAGCAGGCGCTGCGTCGGGGCGGCGGGGTCGGCGATGCGGTTCAGCAGGAACTCGGCCGATTTGGCGCCCATGTCGTTCTGGAAGTTGAAGATCGTGGTGAGCGCCGGGAACCACTGCGCCGCCTCCTTCACGTCGTCGCAGCCGACGATGGAGAAATCGCGACCGGCCTCCAGCCCGCGATGGCGCAGGCCGAGCATGGCGCCGAAGGCGGCGAGATCGTTCATGCAGGTTGCGGCGGTCGGCGGATCATGGGCGTCGAGCACCTTCTGGATGCCCTTCAGCCCGTTCTCGCGGGTGCCATAGTCGACATGCACCAGGGCCGGGTCGAAGGGCAGGCCATGGCGGGCAAGCGCGTCGCGATAGCCGGCATAGCGGTTGCGGCCGGTCGAGATGTTCTCGTTGGCGCAGAGGAAGGCGATGCGGCGATGGCCGAGCGCGATCAAATGCTCCACCGCCAGATTGGCGCCGTGCCGGTCGTCGGCGCCGACGAAATCGAGGTCGAGCTCGGGGATTTCGCGCGAGAGCTGGACGATCGGGACGCCGGCATCGATCAGGGGGCTGAGGCTCTCCGCCGTGCTGCCGCCGGCCGAGCACAGGACCATGCCGTCCGGCCGGTATTCGGCGAGGGTGCCCAGAACGCGCCGCTGACGGTCCAGGTTTTCGGCATAGGTGCCGAGCAGGATCGAGCGGTCGTAGCGGCCGGCGGTTTCCTCTATCGCCGCGAGCAATTCGGCGAAATAGGGATTGGTGATGTCGTGGAAGCCGACGCCGATGATGTTGGTGCGGTCGGTGCGGAGCGAGGCGGCGCTGCGGTTGTAGCTGTAGCCCATCTCGCGGGCGATCTCGCGCACGCGGTTGCGCGTCGCTTCGGCGACGAGCTGCGAGCCGCGCAGGGCCAGCGACACCGTCGCGGTCGACACGGAGAGACGCTCGGCAATGACCTGGAGCGTGACGCGGCTGCGGCCGGCTGGCGGCGGGCTGATGGTCTGGCGGGGCCCGGGCGGGTCGCTGGCGGTCATGACTCGTCCACACTGAGCGCGGGCCTCAAGGCCGGCTTCCGGTCCGGCCATTTCGCCGACTTCCGGCTCCATCTCAACCATATCAGCGGGAGAATTTGAAGATGACTGCAACCAAAGAGTCCGTGGGCTTCATCGGCGTCGGCCTGATGGGGCAGGGTATGGCCCGCAATCTCCTCGACAAGGGCTTCCCACTGACCGTGATGGGGCATCGCAACCGCAAGCCGGTCGAGGAGCTGGTCGCGGCCGGCGCGATGGAAGCCAAGACGCCGAAGGAGCTGGCGGCGCGCTCCGGGATCATCTTCCTGTGCGTGACCGGCTCGGCCCAGGTCGAAGCCGTGCTGAAAGGCGAGAACGGCATCATGGCCGGGGCGAAGCCGGGCACGGTGGTCGTCGATTGCTCCACTTCGGACCCGACGGTGACGGTGAAGCTTGCCGCGGAGCTGGAGGCGAAGGGCCTGCATCTTGCCGACGCACCGCTGGGCGGCACGCCGGCCCAGGCCGCGCTCGGCCAGCTTTCGGCGATGGTCGGAGCCTCGCCGGAAATCTTCGCCCGGATCAAGCCGGCCTGCGAGGCCTGGGCGCAGAAGATCGTCCATCTCGGCCCTGTCGGCGACGGGCACAAGATGAAGCTGATCAACAACTTCCTGTCGCTCGGCTATGCCGCGATCTATGCGGAGGCGCTCACCCTCGGCCAGAAGATCGGGATCACGCCGCAGGTCTTCGATAGCGTCATCCGCGGCAGCCGCATGGATTGCGGCTTCTACCAGACCTTCATGACATACGTGCTGGAGCGCGATCGCGACGCCCACAAGTTCACGCTCAGCAATGCGCTGAAGGACGTGCGCTATCTGGAGAGCGTCGCCAACGAGGCCGGCGTCGCCAACCCGATCGGCAATGCCGTGAAGAACAGCTATGCGGCTGCCGTCGCCAGCGGCAAGGGCGAGGATTACGTGCCGATGCTGTCGGACTGGATCGCGGGCCTGAACGGCACGTCGCTCGCCAAAAAGGCCTGATCAGCTTCGTTCGGGCTGCGCAAGCAACCGAGACAGGCCATCGGAGAGCCCGATACTGGCGACCGGCGCGGGGAGGGCGAGGTCGCCCTCCTGCGGCTTGGGCCGGGGCTGGTCGAGCTCGGCCAGCAGCATCCGGATGCCGGCTTCGGCCGAGCAGATCACGGGCACGTCGACAAGGGGCTGGATGCGCGGCGCCAGCCCTGCCAGCCCGGCGCCGCCGAGGATGACCGCGCCGGCGCCGTCACGCCGGGCGACGCGGCGGCAGGCTTCCGCGAGCATGGCGATGGAACCGTCGGGATCGCGCGCGATATCGGCGCCGGTGGGAGCGACGGTCTCGACCGCGGCAAGACGATCGCCCAGTCCGATCGAGCCGACGAATTCATGCAGCATCGGCCCCCAGCGCTCGCCGCCCGTGACGATGGCGAAGCGCTCGGCCTTTTCCGCGGCATAGCGGCTGCTGGCCTCGGCCATGCCGATCACGGGAATCCGGGCCATTTCCTTGAGGGCGAGCAGGCCGGGATCGCCGAAACAGGCGAGATAGACGCCGTCGCAATCCTGGCCGTGCTCGGCAAAGGCTTCGAGCGCGGCATGGGCGGCGATGACGCCGGAGCTGCGGCTGGCGATGTAATGCGCACCGAAGCGGCCGGTCGCCGGCACGAGCTCGGCCCCTGCCGGCAGATAGGGCTGGACGACGCGGGTCACCAGCGCCGTCATCTCCGGCATCGTGTTGGGATTCAGCAGCAGAATACGCAAGCGAGGCCTCACAGTCCTTGATCCAGCCGCAGCGCCTCGCCGATCGCCCGATCGGGTGATGGCCGGGCAGCGGCTATCAGGAGCGAACGATGTCTCATCGGTTTGAAATCAACAGCAGATTTGCCGTTCGGCTCGCAAGCGGAGGAATGGAGAAACAGTGCTTCCATTCCGGCATGGCCGCCTCGTGTTCGCACTCGACGGCGTTCTCGCATTCCGCCACGCCGACAGCAAGGGCATGATGGCGCCGCCGTCAGGTCGATGTGGGTGCTGCGACCCTTGCATTCGGCGACAGGGAAGGATGTTCTGCGAAGGCGCATTCAAACGCTTCTACTCTGTCGACAAGTTGGATGTTGCGTGCATATCATGCCGCCGTCCGGGGCCGGGTGCTGGCCGGCAGGCACGTTCGAAAGGCGGGAATGACGATGCTGCATTTCAAGAACTTCGCTTTGCTCGAACCCGGTTTCGGTGAGCTCCGACAGGGCTACGAACTCGTCGTCGAGGGCGATATCATCCGCGAACTCTCCGACAAGCCGATCAAGTCCGCCAAGGCCGATGTGATCGATTGCGGCGGCCGCACGCTGATGCCGGGCCTGATCGACAGCCATGTCCATGTCTTCCTCTCCGAGGTCTATATCCGGACGATGGAGAGCATGCCGCTGACGCTGATGACGGCGCGTGCCGTCCGATTGATGAAGGGCATGCTCGACCGCGGCTTCACCAGCGTGCGCGACACCGGCGGCGCCGACTGGGGCATCAAGGAAGCGGTCGAGAAGGGCGACGTCGCGGGCCCGCGCCTGTTCATCGCCGGCGCCGCGATCGGCCCGACCGGCGGCCATAGCGATCCGCGCCGGCGCACCGATTTCGGCGCGCGCTGCCATTGCTGCAACGCCATGGCCTATACGATGAACGTCTCCGACGGCGTCTCCTCGGTGCGCAAATCGGTGCGCGAGCAGATGCGGCTCGGCGCCGACCACATCAAGATCATGATGTCCGGCGGCGTCGCCAGCCCCTACGACCCGCTGGATTCGATGCAGTTCAGCGTCGACGAGGTGAAGGCGGCCGTCGAGGAGGCGAAGGCCTTCGGCCGCTATGTGTGCGCCCATGCCTATACGCCGGAGGCGATCACGCGGGCCGCGCAATGCGGCGTGCGCGCGATCGAACACGGCAACCTGATCGACGACGCCTCCGCCAAACTGATGGCGGAGAACAACATGTTCCTGACCGCCAATCTCGTCGCCTATTACGCGATGAAGGAGCGGGCTTCGGAGTTCGGGATGACCGGCGACATGCTGGCCAAGAACGATCTCGTCATCGATGGCGGCCTGCGTTCCCTGGAAATCTGCAAGCGTGCCGGCGTGCCCGTCGCCTATGGCTCGGACCTGCTCGGCCAGTTGCAGAGCGAGCAGTCGCGGGAGTTCCTGCTGCGCCGCGAGGTGCTCTCGCCGCTGGAGATCATCCGCTCGGCGACGACGGTCGGTGCCCAGATCCTGCGCATGGAGGGCAAGCTCGGCACGGTCCAGACCGGCGCCTTCGCCGACCTGATCCTCGTCGACGGCGACCCGCTGAAGGACCTCGCGCTGTTCCAGGAGCAGGGTAAGCACCTGGCGGCGATCATGAAGGGCGGCGCCTTCCACAAGAACACGCTGCACTGAAAACCTGCCTGCCGGCTGGGCGCGGCATGACGGAAATGCAGGCTTCACTGTTTGTAAGTGGCGTCGCACACTGCCGCTCGAACGAGGGGATGATCTTGGCCTTCAGAGCGGACAACACGCGGCAGGGAACCGGAACGGCCTGCCACAGGGGAACAGCCGGATGAGCGGCCGTTCGCCGCGAATCGGGCGCTATGCGCTGAACGGGGCCGCCGGGCTGTCGCTCGGCTTCATCCTGCTGCCGCTGATCTTCGTGACCTGGCTCGCCTTCTTCCGGCAGGAGATCCCCTCCTTCCCGCCGGAGGGCTACTCGTTGAAATGGTTCGCCGGGGCGGCGAACAACAAGTCCTTCATCGACGGCTTCGTGCTGAGCGTTCAGGTCGCCGTGGCATCGACCCTGATCGGCCTTCTGCTCGGCGTGCCGGCGAGCCTTGCTCTGGTGCGCCACCGCATTCCTCTGGGGGGCGGCATCAGCACGCTCCTGCTGCTGCCCCTGGTGATGCCGGGCATCGTCCTGGGCACTGCGACCTATGTCTTCCAGATCGAGGTCGAGATCGCCACGGAATGGCAGGTTATGGGCTCGCTCGCCGGGCTCGTCGCGGCGCATACGCTCGTCGTCATCCCCTGGGTGGTGCGACTGGTGACGGCGAGCCTCGCCGGCTTCGACCGCTCGATCGAGGAGGCCGCGCAGAATCTGGGCGCCGGCCCGGTCACGACCTTCTGGCGGGTGACGCTGCCGAGCATCCGGCCCGGGATCGTCGCCGCCGCCCTGTTCGGCTTCGTCACCTCGTTCGGCAATCTCGAGATGAGCCTGTTCCTGGTGGGGCCGGGGCGCACGACGCTGCCGATCGCGATCCTCCAGTATCTCGAATGGAAGATCGACCCGACGGTGGCGGCGGCCTCGCTGATCCAGATCGTCCTGATCGGCGTCGCGATGATCGTAACCGATCGCTACGTCAAACTGAGCCGGGTGGTGTGAACGGATGGCAAGTTCCTAACGATGGCACGTCTCTCGATCTCGCATCTGAAGAAGACTTACGGCGCGCTGACGGTCGTCGACGATGTCGACATCACCGTCGCCGACGGCGAATTCCTCGTGCTGCTCGGTCCCTCAGGCTGCGGCAAGACCACGACCTTGCGCATGGTCGCAGGCTTCATCGCACCGAGTTCCGGTGCGATCACGATCGGCGAGCAGGACGTCACCAACCTGCCGCCGTGGAAGCGCCATTGCGGGCTGGTGTTCCAGAGCTACGCATTGTTCCCGCATATGACCGTCGCCCAGAACGTCGCCTTCGGGCTGGAGATGCACAAGGTGCCGCAGGCCGAGCGCGGCCCGCGCGTCGCCGAGGCGCTCAGGCTCGTGCGGCTCGGCGGTTTCGACGAGCGCTATCCGCGCCAGCTTTCCGGTGGCCAGCAGCAGCGCGTCGCGCTCGCCCGCGCGCTGGCGATGGAGCCGCAGGTCCTGCTGCTCGACGAGCCGCTCTCCAATCTCGACGCCAAGCTGCGCCTGGAGGTCCGGATCGAAATCCGCGAATTGCAGCAGAAGCTCGGCCTCACCACGATCATGGTGACCCATGACCAGGAGGAGGCGCTGACGATGGCGGACCGCCTCGTCGTCATGGAAAAGGGGCAGGTGCGCCAGATCGGCACCCAGCGCGAGCTTTACGAGAAGCCGGCCGATCGCTTCGTCGCCGGTTTCATCGGGCGCAGCGCCTTCATCGAGGGGCAGGTCACGGGGCAAGGCCGTTTCCGCACAGGCGGCGGGCTCGATATCGCCTGCGCCGCCGCTGCGGGTTCGGGGCCGGCGACGCTGGCGCTGCGGCCGGAGCGGATCGCGGTCGGGGCTGAGGCGGATGGCTTGCCGAACCGCTTCGAGGTCCGGATCGAGCATGCCTCCTATCTCGGTGCGCTGCTCGACGTGCAGGTCGCGCTCAACGAGCAGGACCGCATGCTCCTGCAGATTCCGAACAAGGTCGGGCTGGCCGAGCCGCATGTCGGCGAAACCATCACGATAGGCTGGGCCGAAAGCGCCGGGCTCGTCTATCCGCAAGGGGCTTGAACGCTCCCAATCGGCGTCCAGAAACGAGGGGAATACCATGGCTTCATTCGACAGGCGGGACCTTCTGAAAGGTGCAGGGGCGGCTGCGCTCGCCACCGCGACCGGCATGCCGGCCTTCGCGCAATCGGGCGGGCGCGTCGTCGTCGGCACCTGGGGCGGCGACTATGCGCGGCTTCTGACCAAGAATATCGAGGACCCGATCCTCAAGCCCAAGGGGCTCGAGGTCGTGCAGGACCAGGCGGGCGACGCCCCGCGCCGGGCCAAGATGGTGGCGGAGAAGCGCCTGCCGCGCGGAACGGTCGATATCCAGGGCCTGTCCGCCGCCAACATGTTCGAAATGAACGAGGCCGGCGTGCTCGAGCAAATCGACTATTCCAAGCTGCCGAACGCCAAGAACCTGCTGCCGACGATGAAATACCCCTATGGCATGGGGCACATCTATTCCGGCAACGTCGTCATCTACAATCCCAAGATCATCTCGCCGGCGCCGAAGGGCTTCAAGGACTGGCTCGACCCAAAATGGGGCTCGAAGATCGGCTTCATCGACATCCAGTACCAGTCGATCTTCATCGCGGCATCGATGGCGGCGACCGACGGCAAGGACATGAACGACCTAGAGAAGGCCAAGGAGGTCCTGCTCGCCGTCAAGAAGGCCGGCGCGCGCGTCTACCCGACCAACGAAGCCTTCGCCCAGGCGATGAAGAACGAGGAAGTCGGGATCAGCGCGATCTGGAAGGCGCGCGTCGTGCAGTGGCAGAATGCCGGCATCCCCTGCGAAGCGGTCTCGCCGATCGAGGGCATCCCGACCTATGTCTCGGGCTTCGTGATCCAGAAGAACGCGCCGAACAAGGAAAACGCCTACGCCTATATGGACGCGATGCTGGCCAAGGCGCCGCAGGAGGCCTTCGCCGTCGACATGGGCTATAACGGCACGGTCACCGGCCTCAATGTCGATCCGGCGCTGCACAAGCGCATCGGTTTCACGCCCGAGGAGGAGAAGACCCTCAGGGATCTCGACTACGCCTTCCTCGCCAAGAACGATTCGGCGATGAAGGAATGGTGGGACAAGGTCTTCAAGGGCTGACATGGCTCGTCCGTTCTACTATCGCGGCCGTCTGACGCGGCTTTCTGCGCTTCCGGTGCTCACGGACCAATGTCCGCTGCGCTCCGGTTCTCGAAAGCCGCGCCATTCGGCTCGCGCTAGCGAACGGCCGAACCATGCCATGGGCGCCTTCACGGGGAGTGGTTCATGAGCGCCGCTCCCGAAGCCGTCGCGGGCGCCCGGACCAGGCTCGCCGGCCTGCTCGTCATGCCGGCGACGCTCTTCGTCGCCCTCATGCTGATCGGGCCGCTGGCGATCCTGTTCCGCTATTCGCTCAACAAGTTCGTGCCCGGCCAGTTCATGGTCGATGGGCTGGTGATCGAGAACTACGTCAAGTTCTTCACCGACGCCTATTATCTCAACGTGCTCGTCCGCACGGTCCGCGTCGCGGTGATCTGCACGCTGGCCTGCTTGATCATGGGCTTTCCGCTGGCCTATGTGCTGGCGCGCACGCAGAGCCGCTTCAAGAACCTGATGGTGATCGCCGTCGTGCTGCCGCTCTTCGTCGGCAACGCCGTGCGTGCCGCCGGCTGGATGACGCTCTTCGGCAGCAAGGGGGCGCTCAACGCAACGTTGATGGGCCTCGGGCTGATCGATCAGCCCTTGGAGATCATGTATACCGAGAATGCCGTGCTGATCGGCATCATCGCGGTCAACCTGCCCTTCATGGTGCTGACGCTGCAGAGCGTGATCGAGGGCATTCCGCGCAATGTCGAGGAAGCCGCCTTCAGCCTCGGCGCCGGCCCCGCGGCGATGTTCCGCCGCGTGCTCTGGCCGCTGGCGCTGCCCGGCATCCTCGCCGGCACGATCCTGACCTTCATCCTGGCGATGAACGCCTATGCCACGCCGGTGCTGCTGGGCGGGCCGAAATTCCAGATGATGGGGCCGCTGGTCTATGGCCAGTTCGCGCAGCAGAACAACTGGCCCTTCGGCGGCGCGATCTCGTTCATCCTGATGACCGCGACGATCCTGCTGACCATGATCGCCCATCTCACCGTGCAGCGGCGCTATCGCTGAGACCGCCAAGCGAAACCGCCCTCGGCCTGTGGCCGGAGGCGGTTTTACGTTTGCTTCACTCGGCGGCCTGCAAGACCGGCGCCTCGATATCGTGCCGGGCGAGCGGACGGTTGCCTGCGAGCTTCCGCATCAGCACGTAGAACACCGGCGTCAGGAAAATGCCGAAGGCGGTGACGCCGATCATGCCGGAGAAGACCGCGATGCCCATGGCCTGCCGCATCTCGGCGCCGGCCCCGGTCGAGATCACCAGCGGCACCACGCCCATGACGAAGGCGAGCGAGGTCATCAGGATCGGACGCAGGCGCAGACGGCTGGCCTCGATCGCGGCCTGGACCGGCGTCCTGCCCTCGAATTCGAGCTCCCTCGCGAATTCGACGATCAGGATGGCGTTCTTGGCGGATAGTCCGACGAGAACCACGAGGCCGATCTGGGTGAAGACGTTGTTGTCTCCGCCCGAGAGCCAGACGCCGGTCAGCGCCGCGAGCAGACCCATCGGGATGATCAGCAGGATCGCGATCGGCAGGGTCATGCTCTCGTACTGGGCCGCCAGCACCAGGAAGACCAGCAGGATCGCGACCGGGAAGACAATCACCGCCGAGTTGCCGGCCAGGATCTCCTGATAGGTCAGTTCGGTCCATTCGAAGGCGAAGCCCTTGGGCAGCGTCTCCTTCGCGATGCGCTCCACCGCCTCCTGCGCCTGACCCGACGAGAAGCCCGGTGCCGCGCCGGCATTGATGTCGGCCGAGAGGAAGCCGTTATAGCGCATAGCGCGTTCGGGGCCGGAATCCGTGCGCACGTTGAGCACCGCGCTGAGCGGGATCATTTCGCCGTTGTTCGAGCGCACCTTGAGCTGGCCGATATGCTCGGGCTGGGCGCGGAAGGGCGCATCGGCCTGGACGCGCACGGTGTAAGTGCGGCCGAAGCGGTTGAAGTCGTTGACATAGGTCGAGCCGAGATAGGTCTGCAGCGTGTCGAAGACCTCCGTCACGGGCACGCCGAGCTGGCGGGCCTTGGTGCGGTCGATATCGGCATAGAGCTGCGGAACGTTGACCTGGAAGCTCGAGAACATGCCGGCGATCTCCGGCGCGGTCGCGGCCTTGCCCATGAAGGCCTTGGTCGCCTCGTCGAGCGCGGCATAGCCCAGGCCGGCGCGATCCTCGATCTGCAGCTTGAAGCCGCCGATCGTGCCGAGGCCCTGGACGGGCGGCGGCGGGAACATCGCGATAAAGGCCTCCTTGATGCCTGAGAATTCCTTGTTGAGCTGCATCGCGATGGCGTTGCCGCTCAAGGACGGGTCCTTGCGGTCATGGAAGGGCTTCAGGCCGACGAAGACGATGCCGGAGTTGGACGAGTTGGTGAAACCGTTGATCGAGAGGCCGGGGAAGGAGATCGCATTCTCGACGCCTGGGTGCTTCAGCGCGATCTCGTCCATGCGGCGGATGACATCCTCCGTCCGGTCGAGGGTCGCGGCATCCGGCAACTGGGCGAAGCCGACGAGATACTGCTTGTCCTGGCCCGGCACGAAGCCCGACGGCACCGCCTTGAACAGCACGCCGGTCGCGCCGAGCATGATGACATAGACCGCGAGCATCACGGCGCGATGCGAGATCACCCGGCGCACGCCGCCGCCATAGGCCTCGGACGAGCGGTTGAAGAATCGGTTGAAGGCGCGGAAGAACCAGCCGAACAGCCTGTCCATGACCCGGGTCAGCGCGTCCTTCGGGGCATGGTGGCCCTTGAGCAGGAGCGCGGCCAGCGCCGGCGAGAGCGTCAGCGAGTTGATCGCGGAGATCACCGTCGAGATCGCGATGGTCAGCGCGAACTGGCGGTAGAACTGGCCGGTCAGGCCCGAGATGAAGGCGAGAGGCACGAAGACCGCGACCAGCACCAGCGCGATCGCGATGATCGGGCCGGAGACCTCGCGCATCGCCTTGTAGGTCGCTTCGCGCGGCGAGAGCCCGTTCTCGATGTTGCGCTCGACATTCTCGACCACGACGATCGCGTCGTCGACGACGATGCCGATGGCGAGAACCAGCCCGAACAGGCTGAGCGCATTGATCGAGAAGCCGAGGAGGTACATCACCGCGAAGGTGCCGACGACCGAGATCGGCACCGCGACGAGCGGGATGATCGAGGCGCGCCAGGTCTGCAGGAAGACGATGACGACGAGCACGACGAGCGCGACCGCCTCCAGCAGCGTCGAGATCACCGCCTTGATCGAGGCGCGGACGAACTGGGTGGTGTCGTAGACGATCGAGTAGTCCACGCCCTCGGGCATGTTCTGCTTGATCTCGCGCATCGTCTCCTGGACGCGGTCGGCGATCGCGATGGCGTTCGAGCCCGGCGCCTGGAAGACCGGCACGGCGACGGCCGATTTGCCGTTGAGCAGCGAGCGCAGGGCATAATCCGCGGCGCCGAGCTCGATGCGGGAGATGTCCTTCAGCCGGACGACAGCGCCGTCGGCGGCGGTCTTGACGATGATCTCGCCGAACTGCTCCTCGTTCTGGAGGCGGCCCTGCGCGTTGACCGAAAGCTGGAGGTCGAGGCCCGGCGCATTGGGCGAGGCGCCGATGACGCCGGCCGCGGCCTGAACGTTCTGGGCGCGGATCTCGCGCACGACATCGCCGGGCGAGAGCCCGTGCTCGGCAACCTTCTGCGGGTCGAGCCAGACGCGCATCGAATAGTCGCCCGAGCCGAAGAGCTGTACCTGTCCGACCCCGTCGATGCGGGCGAGCCGGTCCTTGACGTTGAGCACCGCGTAATTGCGCAGATAGGTCATGTCGTAGCGGCCGTTCGGCGAGGTGATGTGCACCACCATCGTCAGGTCGGGCGAGCTCTTGACCGTGGTGACGCCGAGCCGACGCACCTCCTCGGGCAGGCGCGGCTCCGCCTGGCTGACGCGGTTCTGGACGAGCTGCTGGGCCTTGTCCGGATCGGTGCCCAGGCGGAAGGTGACGTTCAGCGTCATCACGCCGTCGGTCGTCGCCTGGCTCGACATGTAGAGCATGCCCTCGACGCCGTTGATCTGCTCCTCGATCGGCGTCGCCACCGTCTCGGCGATCACGCGCGGGCTGGCGCCGGGATATTGCGCCCGCACGACGACCGTCGGCGGAACGACTTCGGGATATTCCGAAATCGGCAGGGCCCTGATCGAGAGCAGCCCTGCCAGGAAGATCAGGACGGAGAGGACCGCCGCGAAGATCGGCCGGTCGATGAAGAATTTCGAGAGGTTCATGGATAGCGCCCCTTCGGAGCGGATAGGTCATTGGACAAAACGCCGTCATGCTCGGGCTTGACCCGAGCATCTCGTGCCGGAGGAAGCTCCTTCAGCCTCATCCTGCCTGAGTTTCTCGGGTCTGCGCTCCGCTTCGCCCGAGAATGACGGCGGTGATTTTCAGCGTTGCGCGAGCTCTGTCGCGGGCTTCCTGAGTTCGCTCTTCTGCGCCATCGGCACCGGCTCGGGCGCGACGGTCGCGCCGGGCCGCACGCGCTGGAGGCCGTTGACGACGATGCGCTCGCCCGGCTTCAGGCCCGCATTGACGACGCGCAGGCCGTCATGGGCGGCGCCGAGCGAGACCTCGCGCCACGACGCCTTGGCATCGTCGCCGACGACAAAGACGAACTTCTTGTTCTGGTCGGTGCCGACGGCGCGCTCGTTGATGACGAGCTGCTGCTCGGCTTTGGCTTGGCCGAGCTGGACCCGGACGAACTGGCCGGGCATCAGCTTGCCGTCGGGGTTGTCGAGCCGGGCGCGCACCCTGACCGTGCCGCTGGCGCCGTCGATGCCGTTATCGACGAAGTGCAGCTTGCCGCTGAACTGCGTGGCCTGCGCCGTTGCGGTGGTGAGCCTGACCGGGATCTGCTCCAGCGCGCGCGAACCGTCCGGCAGCGAGGCCAGCGCATCGAGCACGCTGCGCTCGTCGGCGTTGAAGGCGGCATAGATCGGATCGACCGAGAGCAGCGAGGTCAGGACCTGGCCACCCGCCGCGATCAGGTTGCCGACGGTGACGTCGAGCCGGCCGATGCGGCCGCTGATCGGCGCGCGGATCTGGGTGTAGTCGAGATTGAGCTGCGCCGTGCGGCGGGCGGCCTCGGCGACCTGGAGGTTCGCCTGCGCCTCCCGCAGGTTGTTGATGCGGGTGTCGATATCGCGCTGGGAGAGGTTGCGGGTCGCCAGCAATTGCTGGCCGCGCTCGTTCTCGCTTTCGGCCAGCGCGACCCTTGCCTTCGCGCCCTGCACCTGCGCCTCGGCCCGCTGGAGATCGGCGAGATAGGGCGCCTGGTCGATGCTGACGAGCAGGTCGCCCTGCTTCACGAGATTGCCCTCGCGGAAATGCACGGCTTCGACGACGCCGGCGACGCGCGAGCGCAGTTCGACGCGCTCGATCGCCTCCAGCCGGCCCGAGAATTCGGCCCAGGGCACGATCTGGCGGGCTTCCACGGTCGCGACGGAGACCGGGATGGCGGGCGGGGCCGCAGGGGCGGTATCGCCCTGAGCGCGGGTGCCGGAGAGGGTGAAGACCGCGACGGCGCTCAGTGCGACGGAGGCGGTGAGGCCGGCCAAAAGGCCGCGACGGTTCGTTCCCTGAAACATGGGGTCGGTCCTTGCTTGAAAATGCTGCGAAATGTTCGAAAGAGGGGAGCGCTAGGAGGGCGCGGTCCGTTCGTAGAAGGCGGCGATCTCGCCGCAGCTCTTGCAGAGACAGGAGCCTTCCTCGGCCGCGTCCGCATAGGCCTGCGGCCAGCGCGTCGGCGCGCTGAACTCGACATGGCGGACGGCGATGTCGGCCTGGCCGAGGCGATCAGCGTATTGCGCGGCTTCGTCGCGCATCGGGTCGTCCTGCCCGCTGATGAGAAGGGCCGGCGGCAGGCCGGCGAGGCGCGTCGCCTGGAGCGGGGCGGCGTAGGGATGGGCCGCGCGCTCGGGCGTGCCGAGATAATCGGCCCAGCCATCGGCCCAGCGGCAACCGACCGGGCCCGCCTGCACGTCACGCAGCGAGGCGGTGCCGAGGCAAGCATCGAGCATCGGCGAGAACAGGATCTGGCCGGCGAGCGCCGGGCCGCCGCGATCGCGCGCCATCATGGCCAGCGCCGCGGCGAGGTTGCCGCCGGCTTCCTCGCCGGCAATGTAGAGCGGTGCGCCGCGCGTCGCCCAGCGATTGCGCCCCCTGGCGAGCGCCTCAAGCGCTGCATAAATGCGCTCCAGCGTCTCGGGGAAACGCTGGACCGGTGCGAGCGGGTAGGAGAGCGAGAACACGACCGCGCCGGCTTCGGTCAGGGCCGTGGCGACGGCCTGCCCCTCGGCCGGCGAGCCGCTGTTGAAGTGGCCGCCATGCAGGTGCAGCACGAGCCCGGCATTGTCCGGAACCTCGGCGGGAACGTAGAGCCGGCCTGTGAAGCTCTCTCCACGGGCGCTCAAGGTTTCCTCCCGCCAGAAGACGGAGAGGACTGGTTGCAGTTTCTGCGCGGCGATCGCGGGCATGGCGCACCCTCGCTGTTGCGGTGCACCACGAGATAGTGAATCGGCATTCTGGAATAAATACGCTATCCGCTCATTCATTGTTCACGTATGGAAACAATCCGAGGGCATATGGACCAGCTTGCCGCGATGCGGGCCTTCGTGCGGGTCGTCGAGACCGGGACCTTCACGCGCGCCGCCGATCTCCTGGACATGCCGAAGCCGACCGTCACCAAGCTGATCCAGCAACTGGAGGGGCATCTGCGCGCCAAGCTGCTGAACCGGACAACGCGGCGCGTGACCGTGACCATGGACGGCGCGGCCTATTACGAGCGGGCGCTGCGCCTGCTCGACGAACTCTCGGAACTCGATGCGAGCCTCACGCTGGCGCAGGCGCGGCCGAGCGGACGGCTGCGTGTCGATTGCAGCTCGTCGCTCGCGGTCTCGGTGATCATCCCGGCTCTGCACGAGTTCCACGCGCGCTATCCTGATATCCAGCTCGACCTCGGCCTGAGCGACCGCCCGGCCGACCTGATCGGCGAGAACCTCGATTGCGCGGTTCGGGCGGGCGAGATCGTTGACCAGAGCCTGATCGCACGGCGGATCGGCGAGATGCAGCTGATCACCTGCGCGACGCCGGACTATCTCGCGCGCTTCGGCACGCCGGTGCATCCGCGCGATATCGAGAACGGGCACCAGATCGTCGCCTATCGGCCTGCGCTCGGCGGGCGGGTGCTCCCAATGGTCTACCAGAACCGCACGGAGACGATCGAAGTCAGCGGGCGCTACACGATCGCGCTCAATGACGGCATGGGCTATCTCGCGGCCGGGCTCGCCAGCCACGGCATCATGCAATTGCCGACCTTCATGGCCCGCGTGCCGATCGCGGATGGGCGGCTGGTGCCGCTCTTGCTGGACTGGTGCGCGGCGCCGAAGCCGCTGCACATCGTCTATCCGCCGAACCGCCATCTCAGCAACAAGGTGCGCGTCTTCGTCGACTGGCTGGCGGAGCTGTTCGCGCGGGACGAGTTCGTCCTGTCGCGCGGCGCCGGCTTCCCGGCCGGCTGCAAGCCGTCGCTCCTGCCGGCGATGCCGGCGCCGAGCCTGCAGAGGGCCGATCAGCTCTCTTCGAGTAGCAGCGCGTAGATGTCCTCGCCGCCCGCAGCGTTGCGGATGCGCTCGCGGATCTCGGCCGGGCGCAGGCGCTTGGCGATGCAGGCCAGCGCGTCGATGCGGCCCTTGCCGCCGTTCACGGGCGTTAGCACGAGGCAGACGAGATCGACCGGCGCGCCGTCGATCGCCTCATAGGCGACGGGCTTCTCCAACCGTGCCAGCAGGCCGAAGGGCTCGGCGAGACCCTCGACCGGCGCATGCGGCATCGCCAGCCCGCCGCCGACACCCGTCGAGCCCAGTGCCTCGCGCCGGGTCAGCGCATCGAGGATCGTGGTTTCGGGCAAGGCGACCTGCTCCGCCGCCTTCTTCGCCAGGGCGCGGAACAGGGCCGTCTTGGTCGCGGCCGAGAGTCTGACGATCGAGCGCGGGCGGATGATGTCGGATGGGATCATGGGTCAGTTTGTGCCGTGGGGCGGAGCTCACTCGGCTTCGCGGAGGCGATAACCGACGCCGGTCTCGGTGGTGATGTATTGCGGCTGGTCGGGGATGCGCTCGATCTTCTGGCGGAGCTGCCGGACATAGACGCGCAGGTACTGGACGTCAGCCGAGGCGCCCCAGACCTGCTTCATTAGATACTGGTGGGTCAGCACCTTGCCGGCATGCTGCACGAGGATGCGCAGGATGTCGTATTCCTTGGGCGAGAGCTTCACCTCCTGCTCGCCCAGCCGGACGATGCGCTTGACGAGGTCGACCGAGAGCTCGCCGGTCTGGAAGATCGGCTTCTCGCCCTGCTGCTGGAGCTTGTGGCGCAAGGCGACGCGCAGCCGCGCTGCCAGCTCCTTCATGCCGAAGGGCTTCGTGACGTAGTCGTCGGCGCCGTTCTCGAGGGCGTCGACGATGCCGGCTTCGTCGGTTCGGCTCGACAGGATGACGATGGGCAGGACCAACGCCTCCGCGCGCCATTTCTGGAGCAATTCCTGACCGGACATATCGGGCAGGCCGAGATCGAGGATGACGAGGTCGGGCAGTTCCTCGGCGATGCGCTCGACCGCCTCGCGGGCGGTGGCCGCCTCGCGGATGGCATAGCCCTCGGTCGAGAGGCCGACGCGCAGCAGGCGACGGATCGCCGGCTCGTCGTCCACGACCAGCACCTTGATGTCCGTTGCCGTCATGTCTGCGGTTCCAATGGTTTGGGCTGGGCCTCGGCCGGCAGGCGGATGGTGAAGACGGCGCCGCTGCGGTCCGTCCGGTTGGCCGCCGTGATCGTGCCGCCCATCGCCTCGACGAAGCCGCGGCAGATGGCGAGGCCGAGCCCGGTTCCGGCACGGACCTGGTCGCCCTTGCGGACACGGTAGAAGCTGTCGAAGACGCGTTCGAGATCGGCGGGCGGCAGGCCGGGACCTTCGTCGGTCACCGTCACCAGGACCTCGCGGCCGTCCTGCCGGGCGCGGATGGCGATGGCGCTGCCGGCAGGGGCGTATTTCGCGGCATTGTCGAGCAGGTTGAACAGCACCTGTTCGAACAGCACGGGATCGAGCCGGAGCATCGGCAGGTCGTCGGGCAAGGCGGTCTCGACGCTGTGGCCGGCGGTGATCTTGTTGGCGCGACGCAACGCGCTGCCGACGACATCGGCGACATCGACCAAAGCGGCATTGGGCTCCATCGCGCCGGATTCGATCCGGGTCATGTCGAGGAGATTGGCGATGAAGCGGTTGAGCCGTTCGGATTCGTCGATCACGGTCGCGAGCAGGGCGGTGTAGTCCTCTTCCGGCAGGGCCTGGCGATAGTCGCGCAAGGTGCCGGCCGCGCCCAGGATCGAGGCCAATGGCGTCTTGAGGTCATGCGAGATCGAGGTGAGGAGGGCCGAGCGCAGGCGGTCGGCCTCGGCCGCGAGCTTGGCCCGGTCGACATCGGCGACGAGCTGGATGCGCTCGATGGCGACCGCGGCCTGGTCGGCCAGCGCATCGAGCAGGCGTTGCTGCTCCGGCGTCAATAGCGGGCCTTCCTTGTCGTCGTCGAGGCCGATGACGCCGATCGCGGTGCGGCCGGTGCGCAGGGGCAGGTAAAGTCGCTTGGCGCCGGGCAAGGTGTCGGCGCCGCGCCCAGCCGGGCGGTCATGCTCCCAGGCCCAGCGGGCGGCGGCGATATCGGCATCGACCAAGGTGTCGTCGGGCGGATAGCCGGCGCGGACCGAAAGCGTGCCGTCGTCCGGCATCAGGATGACGACGCGGACGCGCAGCATCGAGGCGATCTGGAAGGCGCTGGCCCAGAGCACGTCGTCGAGCGTCCCGGTGCCGGCGAGCTTCTTCGAGAACAGATAGAGGTCCTCGGTGGTGCGGGCGCGCTGGCGGGCGGCATTGGCTTGCCGTTGTACACGAGCCGTCAGGTTCGAGGCGATCAGCGCGACGAGCAGGAAGAAGCCGAGCGCGACGACGTTCTCGGGATCGCTGATCGTCAGCGTGTAGAGCGGCGCGATGAAGAAGAAATTCAGCGCGAGCGCGCTCAGCAGCGAGGCGAAGAGCGCGGGCCAGAGACCCGCCGTAACGGCCGACGCAAGGACGGCGGTGAGGAAAACCAGCGCGATATTGCGCAGATCCATGATCTGGCTAAGCAATTCGGCTGCGCCGAGCGCGACGGCGACATAGGCCAGCGCCGCCAGATAGGGCCGGGGCGAAAACCCGGGCCGCCCTATGGTCGAGATCGCGCCCGCCTTGTCCGCCGCCTGCTCCCGCAAGGCGACGACATGGACGCCGATATCGCCGGCCCGGTTGATCAGCTCATGCGAGACGGAAGGGCTCAGCCATTCCCGCCAGCGCGGCTTGGCCGGCTTGCCGACGATGATCTGGGTGACGTTGCCGGCCGTGGCGTGCCTGAGGATTTCGCCGGCGACGTCCTGGCCGGGCAGGGTGACGGCCTCGCCGCCGAGCTGGGCTGCGAGCCTCAGCGCATTGGCGATACGCGTCTTGGCCTCCTCCGACAGCGCCGCTGCCTGCGGCGTCTCGACATAGAGCGCGCTCCAGGGCGCACGCAGGCGGTCGGCCTGCCGCTTGGCATGGCGGATCAGGGTGGGCGCCCCGACGCTGTCGTCGATGCAGACCAGGATGCGCTCGCCCGCCGCCCAGGGGCCGGAGATCGCGTGTTCCTGCATATGGCAGAGAAGCTGGTCGTCGACCCGCTGGGCGGTGCGACGCAGGGCGAGCTCGCGCAGCGCGGTCAGGTTGCCGGGCGAGAAATAGTTCGCGACGGCGCGCTTGGCGGTCTTGCCGAGATAGACCTTGCCCTCGTCGAGGCGCTTGATCAGGTCGGCCGGCGTCAGGTCGATGATCTCGATGTCGTCGGCGCGGTCGACGATCGAGTCCGGGACGGTCTCGCGCACGCGGATGCGGGTGATCTGGGCGACGACGTCGTTCAGGCTCTCGACATGCTGGATGTTGAGCGTGGTGTAGACGTCGATGCCGCGCGACAGCAGCTCCTCGACATCGAGATAGCGCTTGGGATGGCGGCTGCCGGGGGCGTTGGTGTGGGCGAGCTCGTCGACGAGGACGAGGGCCGGCCGGCGCGCCAGGATCGCGTCCAGGTCCATCTCGTCGAGCGCGCGGCCCTTGTAGTCGACGAGCCGGCGCGGGACGATCTCGAAGCCGTCGACCAGCGCCTGCGTCTCGCTGCGGCCATGGGTCTCGACGACGCCGATCACGACATCGATCCCTTCCGCCCGGCGCGCGCGTCCGGAGGTCAGCATCTCGTAGGTCTTGCCGACGCCCGGCGCCGCGCCGAGGAAGATCTTCAGGCGACCGCGGCCCTCGCGCTGGGCGCTGGCCAGCAGCGCCTCCGGGGAGGGCCTGCCTCTCGTCTCGCGATGGCTGTCGGCGATGGTCATGCGGTCCGCAGGGAAAGCGGCGGCGCCTCATGCGCCGCCGGGGTCTTTGTGTCAGCGCTGGACGGCGCCGTCGAGAGCAAGGTTCAGCGCGAGCACGTTGACGACGGGCTCGCCGATGAAGCCGAGCTTGCGCTTCTCGACGAGGGTATCGACCAATGCCTTGAGCGTCGCAGGGTCGGCATTGCGGGCCTTGGCGACGCGGGCGATCTGGAAATAGGCGGCCTCGGGCGAGATATGCGGGTCGAGCCCGCTGCCGGAAGTGGTCACCAGTTCCATCGGCACCGGCGCATCCGGGTTCTCGGCCTTGAGCTTCTCGGTTTCGGCCTTGATGCGCTCGATCAGCTTCTGATTGGTCGGGCCGAGATTGGAGCCGCCGGAATTGGCGGCATTGTAGGGCGCGTCGACGGTCTTCGTGCTGTCGTTCGGGTCGGTGCCTGAGGTCGCCGAGGGGCGGCCGTGGAAATAGCGTTCGCCCGTGAAGTTCTGGCCGATCAGGCTGGAGCCGATGATCTTGCCGTCCTTCTCGATCAGGCTGCCATTGGCCTGGCGCGGGAAGACGGCCTGGGCGATGCCGGTCATCGCGAGAGGGTAGGCGAGGCCGGTGATGGCCGAGAGCGCCACGATCATCACGAGGGCGGGGCGGATCTGCTTGAGCATGGCTGCGGCTCCTTAGACGAGGCCGATGGCGGTGATGGCCATGTCGATGGCCTTGATGCCGATGAAGGGGACGATGATGCCGCCGAGCCCGTAGACGAGCAGGTTGCGGCTGAGCAGGGCGCCGGCGCCCACCGCGCGGTACTTCACGCCCTTCAGCGCGAGCGGGATCAGCGCGACGATGATCAGCGCGTTGAAGATGATCGCGGAGAGAATGGCGCTCTGCGGCGTCTGCAGGCCCATGATGTTGAGCGCGCCGAGCTGCGGATAGAAGGCCAGGAACATCGCCGGGATGATGGCGAAATACTTGGCGACGTCGTTGGCGATCGAGAAGGTCGTCAGCGCGCCGCGCGTCATCAGGAGCTGCTTGCCGATCTCGACGATCTCGATGAGCTTGGTCGGATCGCTATCGAGATCGACCATGTTGCCGGCCTCGCGTGCGGCGACCGTGCCGGTGTTCATGGCGACGCCGACATCGGCCTGCGCGAGAGCGGGGGCATCGTTGGTGCCGTCGCCGCACATGGCGACGAGCTTGCCCTTGGCCTGTTCCTCGCGGATCAGGGCGAGCTTGTTCTCGGGCGTGGCCTGGGCGAGGAAATCGTCGACGCCGGCCTCGGCCGCGATGGCGGCGGCGGTCATCGGGTTGTCGCCGGTGATCATCACCGTGCGGATGCCCATGCGGCGCAGCTCCGTGAAGCGCTCGCGGATGCCGCCCTTGACGATGTCCTTGAGGTGGATGACGCCGAGCAGGCGGCCGTCGCGGGCGACTGCGAGCGGCGTGCCGCCGGCCTTGGCGATCTCGGCGGCGATGGCCTGGGTCTCGCGCACGGCCTCGGTGCCGGCGCCCTCGACATAGTTCAGGACGGCATCGACCGCGCCCTTGCGGATCTGCGATCCCTCGAGATCGACGCCGCTCATCCGGCTCTGCGCGGTGAAGGGCACGAAGGTCGCGTGCAGCGCGCCCATGTCGCGGGCGCGGATGGCGTATTTCTCCTTGGCGAGCACGACGATCGAGCGGCCTTCCGGCGTTTCGTCGGCGAGCGAGGCGACCTGCGCCGCATCGGCCAGTTCCTGCTCGCTGACGCCACGCACCGGGCGGAACTCGGTCGCCTGGCGGTTGCCGAGCGTGATCGTGCCGGTCTTGTCGAGCAGCAGCGTGTCGACGTCGCCGGCTGCCTCGACGGCGCGGCCGGACATGGCGAGCACGTTGAAGCGCACCAGCCGATCCATGCCGGCGATGCCGATGGCCGAGAGCAAGGCACCGATCGTGGTCGGGATCAGCGTGACGAACAGCGCGACCAGCACGACGACCGGGATATAGCCGCCGGCATAGGTGGCGAAGCTCGGGATCGTCACGGTGGCGAGCACGAAGATCAGCGTCATGCCCGCGAGCAGGATGTTGAGCGCGATCTCGTTCGGCGTCTTCTGGCGCTCGGCGCCCTCGACCAGCGCGATCATGCGGTCGATGAAGGTCGAGCCCGCCGCGGCGGTGATGCGCACGCGGATCCAGTCGGAAAGCACCTGCGTACCGCCGGTCACGGCAGAGCGGTCGCCGCCGGATTCACGGATGACGGGAGCGGATTCGCCGGTGATCGCGGCCTCGTTGACCGAGGCGACGCCCTCGATGACTTCGCCGTCCGAGGGGATGATGTCGCCGGCTTCGACCAGTACGACGTCGCCGACCTTGAGCGAGGTGCCCGGCACCAGCCGGAACTGGCTGCGATCATCGCTCGAGAGCAGCTTGGCCTCGGTCTCGGAGCGCGTCTTGCGCAGCGAGTCGGCCTGGGCCTTGCCGCGCCCTTCTGCCACCGCCTCGGCGAAATTGGCGAAGAGCACGGTGAACCAGAGCCAGATCACGATCTGGAAGGAGAAGCCGAGATTGGCGCCTCCGGTGGCGAGGTCCTTGACGAAGAGGATGGTGGTAAGCGCCGAGACCACGGCGACGACGAACATCACCGGGTTGCGGGCGAGGCTGCGCGGGTCGAGCTTGCGGAAGGCGTCGGCGAGGGCCGGCAGCAGGATCCGGGCGTCGATCAGGCTCGCGGATTTGGACTGGCTCATAAGAGGCTCCAGCGGAGTGGTGTTGGGTCCGGCTCAGGCAGCGGCGACGAGGCCGGCGAGCGCGCGGACGAGCAGCAGGACGAGGAACAGAGCGACCGTCAGGCCGAGGATGAGGGTGGCAGGGCGCGGGGGCGCCCTGTCCTGTTCCCGGGAGGTCGCGTCGCGGTGGACGGCGTCACGACGCATTTGGCGCAGGCAGCTTGCCATGGTGGCCTCCTCAGAAGCTCTGGCTCGCGAGCATCGCGAGATGCTCGACGATCGGGCCGACGGCCAGTGCCGGGAAGAAGGTCAGGCCACCGACGATCAGGATGACGCCGACGAGCAGGCCGACGAAGAGCGGGCCGTCGGTCGGGAAGGTGCCGGCCGAGGCGGGCACGGATTTCTTCGCGGCGAGCGATCCGGCGATGGCGAGCGCCGGGACGATGACCAGGAAGCGGCCGACCAGCATCGTGATGCCGAGCGTGGTGTTGTACCAGAGCGTGTTCGCCGAGAGGCTGGCAAAGGCCGAGCCGTTGTTCGCCGCCGCCGAGGTATAGGCGTAGAGGATCTCGGAGAAGCCATGCGGGCCGCTATTGCCGGTGGAGGCGACCGCGCCGGGCAGCACCACGGCGATCGCGGTGAAGATCAGCATGCCGGCCGGCAGGCAGAGGATGGCGAGCATCGCCATCTTGACCTCGCGGGCCTCGATCTTCTTGCCGAGATATTCCGGCGTGCGGCCGACCATCAGGCCGGCAACGAAGATCGCCAGCACGACGAAGAGCACGATGCCGTAGAAGCCGGCGCCGACGCCGCCGACGATGACCTCGCCGAGCTCCATGTTGATGAGCGGGATCATGCCGCCGAGCGCGGTGAAGCTGCCATGCATGGCGTTGACCGCGCCGCAGGAGGCGGCGGTGGTCACGACGGCGAAGAGGGCGGAGAGCGGGATGCCGAAGCGCATCTCCTTGCCCTCCAGGTTGCCGCCCTGGAGCCCCAGCGCCTGGACCAGCGGGTTGCCCGATGCTTCCGCCCAGTAGCAGACGGCGATGCCGGCGATGAATAGGGCGCCCATGGCCGAGAGGATCGCCCAGCCCTGGCGCTCGTTGCCGACCATCCGGCCGAAGACATTGGTGAGGGCAGCACCGATCGCGAAGATCGAGACCATCTGGATGAGGTTCGAGATGGCGTCGGGATTCTCGAAGGGATGGGCGGCATTGGCATTGAAGAAGCCGCCGCCATTGGTGCCGAGCATCTTGATCGCGACCTGCGAGGCGACCGGGCCGCGCGCGATCGTCTGCTGCGCGCCCTCGAGCGTCGTCGCGGTGACCGCGGCGTCGAGCGTCTGCGGCATGCCGAGCGCGACATAGGCCAGCGTCAGCAGGATGCAGAGCGGCAGCAGGATGTAGAGGGTCGCGCGGGTCAGATCGACCCAGAAGCTGCCGACCGATTTGGCCGAGGCGCGGGCGAAGCCGCGGATCAGCGCGACCGCGATGGCGATGCCGGTCGCGGCCGAGACGAAGTTCTGCACGGTCAGGCCGAGCATCTGCGTCAGGTAGGATAGGGTGCTTTCGCCCCCATAGCCCTGCCAGTTGGTGTTGGTGACGAAGCTGACCGCCGTGTTGAAGGCGAGATCGGGCGCGACTGTGCTCATGCCGTCCGGGTTCAGCGGCAGCAGGCCCTGGAAGCGCTGCAGCCCATAGAGCAGCAGCAGGCCGGCGAGGTTGAACAGCAGCAGCGCCACGGCGTAGCCGCTCCAGTGCTGCTCTTCGCGCTCATGCGTGCCGGCAAGCGCATAGAGCCCGCGCTCGATCGGTGCGAGCGCGGGCGAGAGGACAGTGCGCTCGCCGTTGAAGACGCGGGTCATGTAGCCGCCGAGCGGCTTCACCAAGGCGAGCACGATCGCGCAGAAGACGAGGATCTGGATCCAGCCGTAGAGTGTCATGGGACTGCTTTCAGAGCTTTGCGCCGGCGCTCAGAAGCGCTCGGGGCGCAGCAGCGCATAGGTGAGATAGACGAGCAGGACCGCGGTCACCGCGCCGCCGAGGAGATAGTCGACGAACATGGAAAGGCTCCTTCAGAGCGCGTTGCAGGCCGAGACATAGGCGAGCGCGGCGGAGAAGAAGCCGAGACCGAGCGCGAGCATGGCGATATCCATTGCCGTGGTCCTTTCGACCGGGCGTTACCGATGGGTCGACGTGCGCGCGTTTGCCTTCCTGCGGAAGGCGAGGGCGCGAGCAGATCGACCATGGCGGGGATTATCGTGCTGGCGGCATAGCCGTTCGAGACGGCCGGAGCCGTCGCAGAATAGGAATTTTATAGGAATTCGGAGAAGCCGGCGGTGGCGGCATCACCGCAGTCTTCAGGCGTGGGGCGTGTCGGACCTGAAGATGCTGGCCTTTCGCGACACGGCGGTGGGCCGTTCGATCGAGAGCGTCACCTCCGGCGCTCCGTCGCCCCTGTGCAGATCGGCAAGGTTGTCGTTCAGCGCCCTGTCGGCCGCGGTCCGGCGGTAGTTGAAGCGCAGATAATCGTGCCAGGTCGGCGTGCGGAAGCTCTCGGTCCACACCGCGATATCGTGCAGGTTGCGCGTCAGGATCCAGCGGCGCGCACCGTTGCGCCCCTGAGCGCGCCGACGCTGCAGCATCAGGGCTAGGAAGGTCTCGACCTGATCGGGGTCGATCCGGTACTCGATCTTGACCGCGATCGGCCCGCTGCGCGGCTTCAGATCGAGGCTGAGCGCCGGCGCCTCGAAGCTGTCGGGCGTCGAGACGTCGGAATCCTTGCGCTGATGGATCGGCAGGACGAAGCCGAGCAGGGCAACGCCCAGCGACGCCGCCGTAGAGGCCTGCAGGGCAAAGCTCAGCGAATAACTCTCGGTGACCATGCCCCAGAGCCAGCTCCCGCCGGCAAGCCCGAGCGAGGTGAGCGCGTAGTAGAGCGAAATCGTGCGACCGACGACCCAGCGGGGGCTCGCCCATTGCACGCTGATGCTGAGGCCCGACCAGCCCAGGACCCATCCCGCGCCGCCAAGCATCAGTGCGACGGCAGCGACGGCCGGGATGTGGGTCAGCGAAAGACAGAGCGTGCAGGTCGCGCAAGCGGTGCAGGCCAGCTTCAGCATCTGCTCGTCCGACCGCTTGCGCCGCAGCGTCGTCGAGAAGAGGCCGGCCAGCAGCGCGCCTGCGCCGAAACCCGCCATCAGCGTGCCGTAGGCGATCGCGCCCTGCTTGAGCTGGTCCCGTACCACCAAAGGCAGCAGCGCGAGGATGGCGATGCCGGCGAAGCCGAAGAGGAAGCCGCGCCCGAGCGCCGTCTTGATCTCCGAGGACAGGGAGGTGAAGCGGATGCCGTCGGAGATCGCCGTCAGCATCGCTTCGGGCGGCAGCCGCGAGACCGGCACCTTCCATTTGGAGCGCCAGACGACGGCGAGCGGCGCGAGATGGCCGAGCGTATACAGGCAGAATGCCGTCAACGGGCCGAAACTCGCCAGGATGATGCCGGCGAGCGCCGGCCCGACGCTGCGCACGGTGTTGAAGCCGACGGATGTCAGCGTCACGGCCGCCGCGAGATCCTTGCGGTCGACGATATCACCGACCGAGGCCTGCCAGGCGGGGTCGTTGAAGGCGATGCCGCAGCCGGCGAGGAAGCTGAAGAACAGGATGACCCAGGGATTGATCATGCCGAGGGCGACGAGGACCGTCAGCGCCACGGCGGTCAAGGTCATCAGCGACCGGGCGGCCAGCATCACCTTGCGGCGATTGAAGTTGTCGACGATGGCGCCGGCGAAGATCGACAGGATGAAGGCGGGCAGGTTGGTCGCGGCCTGAACCAGCGCGACCATGACGCTGGACGGCGTGATCGTCGCCATCAGCCAGCTCATGGCGATAGTCTGGATCAGCCATCCCAGCCCCGAGATCAGACCGGCGAGCCAGATCGCCCGGAAGGTGACGTTGTTGAGAGGTGCAAACGGCCCGGTGCTTGCCGCGGGCTTCCGCACATCCATGACTCGGCTCATTCCGACGTCTGCTCCTGGGCCGCCGGCAGGGGTTCCGAGCGTGATTCCGGAATCTTATGTCACGTTTCCGGCCTGCGAGGCCTGAGTTTCCGGCATGGAAGACCTGCAAGGAGACGAATACTTCCCGTCGTGCAGGCCGACGGGTGCGGGCGCATGCGCCGTGGCGGCTCGCCTGAGGCGCCGGAGATGTCGCGGGGATGGCAAATGGTGCCCCTGGCCGGGATCGAACCAGCACTCCTTGCGGAACTCGATTTTGAGTCGAGCGCGTCTACCAATTCCGCCACAGGGGCCCTTTGCAGGCGGGCGGACTATAGCGATCGGCCGATGCCGGTCAATCGGTCGGACGGTCATTCCCGCAGGTTTTGACGGGGGATCGTCACGGCATTGCACCGTCAAGGTCGAATCGCGGGCCAAACGGCTCAAAATCGCGTCTTCTCGGGGCACTGAAGCCGTTGCGTCACCACCCGGCTCATGCTCTAGAGCGCGCCATGCTCAAGCGCCTCTACGAATGGACGATGTCCCTCGCCGCCCGGCCGCGGGCGGAGCTCTGGCTGGCGGTCGTCGCCTTCGTCGAGAGCTCGTTCTTCCTGATCCCCGCCGATGTGCTGTTCGTGCCGATGGCGTTGGCGCGCCCGCAGCGCGCCTACAGGCTGGCCTTCATCGCGACGCTGTTCTCGGTGCTGGGCGGCATCCTGGGCTACGCGATCGGCTATTACGCCTTCGAGGCGCTGGCGAAGCCGGTGCTGGCGTTCTACGGCAAGCTCGGTGCCTTCGAGACGCTCAAGGCCTGCGCCGGGCCGGATACGACGCTGATCCTGCTGACCACCTCGGGCCTCGCCCATCTGCCGCCGATCAAGGTGGTGACGATCCTGGCCGGCGCCGTCCATATCGGCCTGACCTTCTTCATCATCTCCTGCGTGCTGGCGCGCGGGGCCCGCTTCTTCGCGCTCGCCTTCCTGCTCAGGCGCTATGGCGACACGATCCGCCATTTCATCGAACGTCGCCTGAAAGTGATCGCGGTGGTGGGGGCTGCCGTGCTGATCCTGCTTTATTTCGGCCTCAAGCTCGTCGCAGGGTCCGGCCAGCTTCTCTCCTGCTGAGCCCGCCATGACCGCGTCCCTCACTGCTGCCCCCGCTGCGCGCCGCCTGCCGAGCCTGCGGCACCTGATCGCCCTCATCGGCTTGGCCAGCCTGGCCTTGATCGCGGGAGCCTGGTTCTTCGAGCTCGTCCTGCATCTGCAGCCCTGCAAGCTCTGCCTGGAGCAGCGCATGCCGCATTACGCCGCGATCGGGCTGGCGCTCGCCGGGCTGGTCCTGGCGCGCTCGCCGCGCCTGCAATGGCTCGTCCTGCTCGGCCTGGCCGGGCTGATGGCCTGGAGCACGGGGCTCGGCGTCTATCATGCCGGCGTCGAATGGGGCTGGTTCATGGGGCCGAACGATTGCGGCGGCGCAGCCGCGGCGGCGACCGGCATGCAGGACTTCATGAAGCAACTGCAGACGACACGGATCGTCGCGTGCTCGGAGGCGGCGTGGCGCTTCCTCGGCCTGTCGCTGGCCGGGTGGAATGCGCTCGTCTCGGCCGGGCTGTTCCTGCTCGCGGTGTTCGGGCTGCTGCACGGCAAAAGGCTGTGACGCGCCCCATGAGTGAGCACCGCTGACCACCTCGTCCTTGATCCGGGTCGCAGCTAGCCCGTACTCAAGGCATCAGCCTGTCAGGCCGGGTGTCTAAAAGCAGTCACTCCCGTCAAAGCCCGAGATCCGTCAGTGACGGATGATCGTCGGGGCGGCGCCCCAAGGCCAGTGATATTTGCGGTCGTTCTCCTGGATCGGCGCGTCGTTGATGGAGGCAAAGCGGAGGCGCATCAGGCCATCGCGATCGAACTCCCAGTTCTCGTTGCCGTAGGAGCGGAACCAGTTGCCGCTGTCGTCGTGCCATTCATAGGCAAAGCGCACGGCGATCCGGTTTTTATCATAACTCCACAATTCCTTGATCAGCCGGTAGTCCAGCTCGCGCTGCCATTTGCGCGTGAGGAAGGCGACGATCGCCTCGCGGCCTCGGACGAATTCGGCCCGGTTTCGCCAAAAGCTGTCGACGGCATAGGCGAGCGCCACCTTCTCGGGGTTGCGGCTGTTCCAGCCATTTTCGGCAAGGCGGACCTTTTCAGCGGCTGTCTCGGCCGTGAAGGGAGGAAATGGGGGACGCTGAATGGTCATGGAGTGTCTCCGCTGTCGGCAAGCCTGGCGCGCAAGGCCGCGTTCTCCGTTTCGAGCTGGGCCACGCGATCATGGAGAGGACGGATCGCCTCGACGACCTCCTGCTCGGCAAAGCGCGGGGTGATGTGCTGCTGGCAATTCCAGTCGAAAGCCGCGAGGCGCAACCGGAAGATGCGTTCGATCTTTGCCCGATAGCCCGGAATGGTGACGCGTTCCGTCAGCGCCGGATCGGCTTCGATCGCAAGGGTTTCCACTTCGGCATAGATCTTCAGCCGGGCGCGGCGAGCATAGTCCATGAGGAACAGGCAGGCGCGGTCATCGGCTGCCAGATTGCCGGTGCTGATATATTGGCGGTTGCCGCGATAATCGGCGAAGGCGAGCGTGCGATCGTCGATCAGCCGGAGGAAGCCGCGCGGCCCGCCCCGGTGCTGGACATAAGGCCATCCGGTCTCCGAGACGGTCGCGATATAGAAGCTGTCGCGATCGGCGATGAAGGCGGCCTCGTTCTCGGTGAAACGATCGAACGCACGGTCGCCCTTGAAGTCCTGCCAGATGCGATCGGCGCCCATTTCGGCCTGCACCGCCCGGACGCCCGGTGTCACCGCAATGTCGAGAAATCCATAGGACATGTCGCTTCTCCCTGCTGCGATGAGCGCCGGGCTGGCGGACCGGCCGCCAGCCCTCTGTTTCAAGCCGCCTGGCTGGCCTGGACGACCGGAAAATCGATCTCGGTCTCCGCGACGATATTGAGCAGGTTCGTGAAGATGTTCTCGGCGGTGACGGCGAGAATCTCCACGATCTGGGCGTCGCTGAAGCCGGCATCGCGGACGGCCTCGATGTCTGCACCGGTGATCTGCCCGCGCTCGCGCACCACCTTGGCGGCGAAGCGCACGGCGGCATCCGCCTTTGCGTCGCCGGATCGGCCCTTGCGATTGAGGGCGATCTCCTCGGGGCTGATCTTGGCGAGGTTCAGGGCGAGATAGCTGTGAGCCGAAAGGCAATAATCGCAGCCGTTAACCTGCGCCACCGCCAGGGCGATCCGCTCGCGCGTCTTGAGGTCGAGCGTCTTGCCCAGCGCGCCGTTATTGGCGGCGAAGCCCTGCAAAGCGGCCGGGCTCCGGGCGATCAGGCGAAACATGTTGGGGACGACGCCGAGCTGTTTTTGCACGGCATCGAGAATCGGCTTCGAAGCCTCGGGCACATCGTCGCGAGCGGGAATGGCAAGGCGGGGCATCGGGTCTCTCCTGTCTGAGCGAAGGCCGGGACCGCCCCGGACGCGACAGAGATAGGTTTTTCCATCGACGCGCATAATCTGCTATTATCGAGAATATCATTCCCAATTTATGGAATAGTGATGGACCGCCTGGAGGCCATGACGATCCTTCTCGGCGTCGTCGACAAGGGGAGTTTTTCGGCGGCCAGCCGCGATCTCGGCGTGCCTCTGGCGACCGTCAGCCGGAAGGTGAGCGAGCTCGAGGCGCATCTCGGGACCCGGCTCCTCATCCGCACGACCCGGAAGGTCGCATTGACGGAGACGGGTGCGGCCTATGTCGCGTCCGCCCGCCGGATCCTCTCGGAGATCGACGAAACCGAGCGGATCGCAGCAGGCGAGTTCCACGCACCCCGCGGCGAGCTCATCCTGACGGCGCCGCTCCTGTTCGGTCGCCTGCACATCCTGCCGATCGTGACCGAGTTCCTGGTGGCCTATCCGGAGATCGACGTGCGGCTGCTTCTCTCGGATCGCAATCTCCATCTGGTCGAGGATCATGTCGACATGGCCGTGCGGATCGGCCGGCTGCCGGACAGCACCCTGATCGCGACCCGCGTCGGATCGATGCGGACGGTGGTGTGCGTCAGCCCGACACTGAGCGCCGCGCGCGGCATGCCCCGTTCTCCTGCGGATCTGTCGAATGTGCCCTGCGTGAATTTCGAAGCCTTGTCGTCGGCCTCGGCGTGGCCCTTTCGATCGAAGGGCGGCAAGGCCCTCGCGGAGGTGCCGATCCGAGCGCGCCTCTCCGTGACCACGGCCGAGGCTGCCGTATGGGCCGCGTCCGAAGGCATCGGAGCAACCCGCGTGCTCCATTACCAATGTGCGGATGCCGTACGCGAGGGATTGCTGCAGATCATCCTCGCCGATTTCGAGGTCGAACCCCTGCCGGTGCACCTGCTTCACGCCGGACGAGGGGTGCTTCCCTCGAAGATGCGCGTGTTCCTGGATTTCGCGACAGGCCGAATGCGAGGACGATTGGGCTCTCTATGAGCCCTGAAGCCGTCAGATCCCGGCCCAAGCCCGTTCGATAGACGGCGGCGCAGGCCTTACGGCTCCAGCTCCGAATCCCAGTAGAGATAGTCCAGCCAGCTCTCGTGCAGGTAGTTCGGCGGGAAGAGCTTGCCGTTGCGGTGGAGGTCGTTGACCGTCGGCGCATAGGGCTTCTGGGCCGGGAACATCTCGACCGCGGCCGGCATCTTGTCGCCCTTGCGCAGGTTGCAGGGCGAGCAGGCGGCGACGACGTTTTCCCAGGTGGTCAGGCCGCCCTTCGAGCGCGGGATGACGTGGTCGAAGGTCAGTTCGTCGCGCGTGTTGCAGTATTGGCAGGCGAAGCGGTCGCGCAGGAAGACGTTGAAGCGGGTGAAGGCCGGCGTTCGCGAGGGCTTGATGTAGCTCTTCAGCGAGACCACCGAGGGCAGCCGCATGTCGAAGCTCGGGCTGCGGACGACGGTGTCGTACTCGGAGACGATGTTGACGCGGTCCATGAAGACCGCCTTGATCGCGTCCTGCCAGCTCCACAGCGACAGGGGATAGTAACTGAGCGGCCGGAAATCGGCGTTCAGCACCAGAGCCGGACAACCGTCCGGCGATGCCATCGGATGCATCACATGCGCCGTCAAACCCGTCGCACCTCCGCTTCGTCGAGCGGGACGAATCCCGCTCAAGGATCAATGTAAGCGCGAGACGACAGGAATGTGAAGGAGCTTGTTGCAGTTGCGACAAGCATCTGCGCGCGAACGAGGATTTGCCTCGTCCGCAGCGGCTGGGCGGTCGGTTGCGATGAATGTCGCGCGGGGTTTCCCGGCGCTTGCGTGCCGCCGGCCCGATTCGTCAGCGGGTCGGGACGGGCTTTTCGCCGCGATAATCGTAGAAGCCGCGCTTGGTCTTGCGCCCGAGCCAGCCGGCCTCGACATATTTCACCAGGAGCGGGCAGGGGCGGTATTTCGAATCGGCCAGCCCGTCATGGAGCACCTGCATCACCGAGAGACAGGTATCGAGGCCGATGAAGTCGGCGAGCTGGAGCGGGCCCATCGGGTGATTGGCGCCGAGCCGCATCGCGGTGTCGATCGCGTCGACCGAGCCGACGCCCTCGTAGAGCGTGTAGACGGCCTCGTTGATCATCGGCAGCAGGATGCGGTTGACGATGAAGGCCGGGAAATCCTCGGAGACCGAGACGGTCTTGTGAAGCTGGCCGACGAGGCTCTTGGCGCGCTCGAAGGTGCCGTCATCGGTGGCGATGCCGCGAATCAGCTCGACGAGCTGCATCAGCGGCACCGGATTCATGAAATGGATGCCGATGAAATGCTCGGGGCGATCGGTCGCGGCGGCCAGACGCGTGATCGAGATCGAGGACGTGTTGGAAGCCAGGATCGCGTCGGGGCGCAGATGCGGGCAGACCGCCGTGAAGATCTTGCGCTTGACCTCTTCGTTCTCGGTCGCGGCCTCGATCACCAGATCGCAATCGCCGAGATCGGCAAGGCCGACGGCGGGCTGGATGCGGGCGATCGCAGCGCGACGCTCGTCGTCCGCAAGGGCCCCTTTCGAGACCTGGCGGGCCATGTTGCCGTCGATCGTCGCGAGCGCGGCGTTGATCCGCTCCTCGGCGATGTCGTGCAGTCGGATGTCGAAACCGGCGGCCGCCGCGACATGGGCAATGCCATTGCCCATCTGGCCTGCACCGATGATGCCGATCGTCTTGATCGCGTGGTCCGACATGGTTTGATCCCGGATGAAACGTTCAGGCTCCCGCAGGAGCGGAGCGGGCCGCCCTGAGGCGGCCCGGAAGGGTGAAGCCGGCCTTACTTGCCGGCTTTGGCGAGTTCGGCGTCGAGCTCGGGCAGGATGGTGAAGAGATCGCCGACGAGGCCGTAATCGGCGATCTGGAAGATCGGGGCTTCCTCGTCCTTGTTGATGGCGACGATGACCTTCGAGTCCTTCATGCCGGCGAGATGCTGGATCGCGCCGGAGATGCCGACCGCGATGTAGAGCTCGGGGGCGACGACCTTGCCGGTCTGGCCGACCTGCCAGTCGTTCGGGGCATAGCCCGCATCGACCGCGGCGCGCGAGGCGCCCATCGCGGCGCCGAGCCGATCGGCGACGGGCTCGATCACCTTGGTGAAGTTCTCGGAGGAGGCCAGCGCGCGGCCGCCCGAAATGATGATCTTGGCCGAGGCCAGTTCCGGACGGTCGGACTTGGCGACCTCCTCGCCCTTGAACGAGGCGATGCCGGGGTTCTCGGCCGCCGAGACGCTCTCGACCGCGGCCGAGCCGCCTTCGCCAGCCGCCTGGAAGGAGGCAGTGCGGATGGTCAGGAGCTTCTTGGCGTCGGTCGACTGCACGGTCTGGATGGCGTTGCCGGCATAGACCGGGCGCTCGAAGGTGTCGGGCGAGACGATGCCGCTGACATCCGAGACCTGCATCACGTCGAGCAGGGCTGCGACGCGCGGCAGCACGTTCTTGCCGGTGGTGGTCGAGGGCGCGACGATGGCGTCGTAACCGTCCGCGAGCTTGACGATCAGCGCCGCCAGCGGCTCGGCCAGCGCATGGCCGTAAGCGGCGTCATCGGCGAGCAGCACCTTCTCGACGCCGGCAAGCTTGGCAGCCGCATCGGCCGCGCCCTTGGCGCCCTCACCGGCGACGAGGATATGCACGGGTGCGCCGAGCTTGGCGGCGGCTGTCAGCGCCTTGGCGGTGGCGTCCTTGATCGAGGCGTTGTCGTGTTCGGCGATCAGCAGCGTGGTCATCAGATCACCCCGGCGGTCTTGAGCTTGGAGACGAGTTCGGCGGCGTTGGCCACCTTGACGCCGGCGGAGCGGCCGGCGGGCTCGACCGTCTTCAGAACCTTGAGGCGCGGGGCGACATCGACGCCGAGGGCTTCGGCCGAGGTCTCGTCGAGCGGCTTTTTCTTCGCCTTCATGATGTTGGGCAGCGAGGCATAGCGCGGCTCGTTCAGGCGCAGGTCGGTGGTGACGATCGCCGGAAGCTTCAGCGAAACCGTCTGCAAGCCGCCATCGACCTCGCGGGTGACGTCGACCGAGCCGTCGCCGACCACGACCTTCGAGGCGAAGGTGCCCTGGCCCCAGCCGAGGAGGGCTGCGAGCATCTGGCCGGTCTGGTTGCAATCGTCGTCGATCGCCTGCTTGCCGAGGATGACGAGGCCGGGGGCCTCCTGCTCGACGACCTTCTGCAGGAGCTTGGCGACGGCGAGCGGCTCGACGTTTGCCTCGACCTTTACGAGGATGCCGCGATCGGCGCCCATGGCAAGACCGGTACGGATCGTCTCGGCTGCCTGGGCCGGGCCGATCGAAACCACGACCACCTCGGTCGCCTTGCCGGCTTCCTTCAGACGCAGCGCCTCTTCCACCGCGATCTCGTCGAACGGGTTCATCGACATCTTCACATTGGCGAGCTCGACGCCCGAACCGTCCGCCTTCACGCGGATCTTCACGTTGTAATCAACCACCCGCTTGACGGGCACCAAGATCTTCATCGCCAGATCACCGTTCAGAAGAGATGAGCCTCGCGCCGCACCGTCCGTGACGGCAGGACAGCGGCATCGCGGCCCTCGGCTGGAATGCGTTGGGACCGTAACGACGCCCGTTTGCGCTTGTCAACGTCCGTCCAGGCCCGACTCGGGGGCAAAACAGCGCGGCTTCAGCCATGGTTGGCCTTGCGCCCGAACAGGGCGATGCTGCGGTGCACGAAGAGCGGGGTCAGCGCGGCGCCCGTGGCCAGCCCGCCGAGATGCGCCCACCAGCCGACATTGCCGTCGGCACCGAAGACGGCAGCGGCGGCCTGCAACAGGATCCAGCCGCCGAGCGCATAGAGGGCCGGGATGTGGATCGGAATCCAGTTGAAGGCGAGACCCCAGATCCGGACCTGCGGATAGATCATCAGATAGGAGGCGATGACGCCGGAGATGGCGCCCGATGCGCCGATCAGCGGCTGCTGCGAATCCGGGTACATTCCGGCATGGAAGAGCGAGCCGCCGAGCCCGCAGAGGAAGAAGAAGGCAAGGAAACGGCCGTGGCCCATCGCGTCCTCGACATTGTCGCCGAAGACCCAGAGGAACAGCATGTTGCCGACGAGATGCGCGAGACTGGCGTGCAGCAGGATATTGCTGAACAGGGTCGCCCAGGCCGGGACATGGGCGAGGCCTTCCGGCAATTGCGCCGTGCCGAACAGCACCGAGGGAATCATGCCGAAGCCGGCCATGATCGCCAGCTCCGCTTCCTGGCTCGGCCAGAGCTGCAAGGCGATCTGCAGCGCGATGCAGGCGCCGATCAGCCCATAGGTGATGTAGGGCGTTCGCATGAAACGCAGCGGCACGCCGTCATGCAAGGGGACGAACATGATGCCCTGACAACCTCTAGCGATTCTGGCCGGGCACCCAGAGCACGTCGCCGGCTGCCTTGGCATTGAGGTAGCGGGAGGCGACGAACAGGAAGTCCGAGAGGCGGTTGATGTATTTCAGCGCGGGGGCGGAGACGGCCTCGCCCTCGGTCGCGGCAAGCTCGGTCATCAGGCGCTCGGCCCGGCGGCTGACGGTTCGGGCGAGATGGAGATAGGTCGCGGCAGGCGTGCCGCCCGGCAGGACGAAGGAGCGCAGGGGCTGGAGATTCGCGTTCAGCGCGTCGATCTCGGCCTCGACCCGGTCGACCTGGGCCTGGACGATGCGCAGCGGCTCGAAGGCGAGGGGCTTGTCGGTCTCGGGCGTCGAAAGATCGGCGCCGAGATCGAAGAGATCATTGCTGATGCGCCCGAGCATGGCATCGACCCCGGCATCTTCCGTGGCCGCATTCAGGCGGGCGAGGCCGAGGCAGGCATTGGTCTCGTCGACGGTGCCGTAGGCGGCGACGCGCAGGTCGAACTTGGGCCGGCGCGGGCCGCTCGTCAGCCCGGTCGTGCCGTCGTCGCCGGTGCGGGTGTAGATGCGGTTGAGCTTGACCATGCCACGCTTATAGCGCGGCGCGGGCCGGACGGAAGCGCGTTTGCGGCGTGGCGGTCCGTCAGAACGTGTAGCCGAGCCGCGCGCCGATATTGGCCGGGCCGCGATTGCCGGTGCCGGGCTTGTCGGAGCAGCCGGCCGTACTGAAATGCTCCAGCGTGGTGACGAGGCTCCAGCGGTCGGTCAGCCGGAATCCGAGAGCGGCGGCCTCGCGCGTGCCAGTATTGCAGCCGACTGCGAGGCGGTTCTCGGGAACGATGAGGCCCGTCTTGCCGTCGTTCAGGGCGGCGCCGAGGCTGGCCTCGACGAAGATGTCGCGCGAGATGTCGAAGGACCAGGTCGCGCCCGCATAGGCATAGCGCGTGCCGTTGATGTTGACGCTGGCGCCCATGTTGAAGCGGGGGATGAAGGCTGCCGCGATCCGGTCGCTCAAGGGAATGAGGCGCGGGGACAAAAGGTCGGCGCTCAGATTCGGCAAGCCGCTCTCGCGGCCGCCGGGATTGGCGAGGCCGGCGCCGATTCGGGCTTCCCAGGCGGGGGCCGGCGGCTCGGCGGCGGGCGCATAGCTGGAGACACTGCCGGAGAGGGACCGGGTCTGCGCGGGAGCGGCAGAGGCAGCCAGGCAAACGGCAAGAGACAGCAACGCGACGCGGACCATGGGCCTTCGGCAATGAGCGTGTGAGCAGGCGTTAGTGAAGCGCACATACTCGTGTTCGGAATGTGGCAGGGCGCGGCAAGCCGAGCCTTCGTCCACAGCGGGGTGCGCCAAGCCCTCGCATGATTTCAAGGGCTTGCGCATGGTGCCGGTGGCTTTAGCCGTTGCGCCACCACAGAACGATGACAATCAGGACGATCGCGACGAATTGCAGGATGACCCGCAGGCGCATCAGCCGTTGCGAGGTGTTGGCGCTGCCGCCGCGCAGCATGTTGATGAGCCCGAGCAGGAGCACGATGGCGACGGCGCCGACCGCGACGGACACGAGGGTGTTCGAAAACGTCATGGGAGACAGGCTTAAGGTGGGGCGAAGGCGTTGACCAGCGCTCTGATGGCCTACGCGCGGGTGGGACCGTGGGTCAGCTCGTCGCAGCCGTCTGGGCGAGCGCGCGGCCGCGGACGGGCAGCGAGAGATCGTTCGCGAGCGCGCGGCTGATCGCGGGCAGGCCGTCGAGCAGGTCCGGCATGAAGGCCTGCGACGGGGGCGGGCGCCGCGGCAGCGCGTGGAGCGCTGCGGCCATCACGAGGGGATCGCGCTCGCCTTCGCCGGTCTGCGAGGGGTCGTAGAGGGTATCGACCAGCTTGAGCTCGTCGGCGCGGCCGGCGCGGATCGCCTGTTCCAGGCGCGGCTTGACGCGCGGGACGATCAGGGCGGGCTTATCGAAGGAGAGGATTTCGCAGAAGGTGTTGTAGCCGCCCATGGCGACGACGCAATGCGCCCGGTTCATCAGCAGTTCGAGCCGCGGCTCGAAGCCGAGCCCTTCGAGCTTGGGATTGCGCGCGATGCGCTCGGCGAATTCCTTGCGCTTCTCGCGCGACATGAACGGGCCGAAGACGATGAGGGCGGGCAATTCGATCGTCGGATCGGCCTCGTAGGCCGAGATCACCCAGTCGATCACGCCGGCGCCGTCGCCGCCGCCGCCCGGCGTGACCAGGACGAAGGGCTGCTTGGTGATGCGCGGATAGCGGTTCGGCGGCATCGGGCTCGGCACGGCGCGCTTGAGATAGCCCATGTAGCGGACCTTGTCGGCGAAGCGGTGCGGGTCCGGCAGGCCGGTCAGGGGCTGATAGACGTTCTCCAGACCGTAGACGAAGATGTCGTCATAGACGGTGTCCAGCGCTTCGAGCGCGCCGTTGCGGCTCCACTCCTCCAGCACCGCGCCGGGCTCGTCGAGCACGTCGCGCAGGCCAAGCACGATGCGGGCGCCGCGGCGGCGCAGGATGTCGAGCGAGGGCTTCAGTTCGCCGCGCAGGCCGACCGGCTCCTTGTCGACGATGACCACATCGGGATCGAAAGAGAGGACGGTCTGCTTGATGATGTCGGCGCGCAGGCGGATGGTGTCGCCGAGGTCGAGATTAAGATGGTGCGGCTCGTAGCTGCCGTCGCTCTGCTTCTCGACGCCGGGAATGCGGACATAGTCGACGCCGTCGCCGAACTGGAAGCTCGAGATCACCGACGAGCCGGAGACGATAATCACCGAGATATGCGGGAAGCTGGCGATCAGCGCATTGGCGATGGCACGGCAGCGGCGGATATGGCCGAGCCCGAAGGTGTCATGGCTGTAGATCAGCACGCGCGGCGCATGCGGGCTGCGCGGCGCGCGTTCGGCACCGGCGAGGTCGACGACGTTTGAAGGCATCGGAACGTCGCCCCCCGGAAAGGCCAGACGACCTCTTGGCGAGGACGAACGCAGCTGAAAAAACTGGAACGGTTATAGCGGGTCGCCGGGGACGATCCAAGCCTGTCGAGCGGCCCTCCGACGGGATAAACCGCCGGGGTGCCATCACGTCATCGTAGGCTGGGGGCGCCGTTCGGGACGACATTGATGGATGGTCGGATGAGAGCGCCGGGGTCGAGGAGGCGGACAGCCGGATGATCGGCGGCGCGCAGCAGGTCGGAGAGGGCAGACCAGGCGGTCTCGTCATGGTCGCGGTGGTGCAGGAGCAGGCCCAGTTCGATATCGCCGGCCTCGCGCTGCCGGCTCTCCGCGAGCAGAGCGACGAGCTCGTCCAGGATCGCGGCGACCGGACGGCCAACGCGGCCGCCATGCCAGTCGATGATGTCGACATGGGTATTGAGCAGGCGTGGGCCACCCGCCGGACCGTGGCGATAATCGCGGAAACAGGAGAGCCCGGCGAAGCCCAGTGCGCCGAGGCGCGCGGCATGGTCCGGCGCGATGCGGTTCCAAGGCGGGACGAAGATCGGCAGGGCAGCGTCGCCGAAGAGGTCGTGCAGGCGCTGCCGGCCCTGGGCGATCTCGGCATCGACATCGGCTGCGGCTCGCTCGGCGCCGAATTCCGATTTCTTGGCTCCGGCAGGGGCGTGATTGCGATGGACGACGCCATGCTGGCAGGGGCGCAGCAATGGCTTGCCGCGCAGCGTGGCCGCCAACGCAGGCTCGGCCAGCAGGGGAATGACCGCGAGCAGGACCGGCACCGCGAAACGCTCGGCGAGTTCCGACAGACGGTCGAGCGCCGGGCTGGGCGCGACGGCATCGTCGTCGCGCAGCCAGAGACCGACCGTTCGGCCGTCGGCGCTCCAGCGGTCGAGTTCGCGCGCGAGTGCCGGCCAGAGGGCGGCGTTCATGGCGAGGCCTTCCCGCGCGGCTTGGCGCTGCGGTTGTGCAAGGCAAGGGCGAGGCCTTCGGCCAATCTTTCGGCAGCGCGCTCGGTCGTCCGTTCGCTGCGAATGAAGCGGCGCGCGGCTGCACCCATGCCCTTGCGCAGGGACTCGTCGCGCAGCAGGCCGGTCAGCGCGGCGGCCAGCGCTTCTTCGTCATGCTCGGGAGCGAGGAAGGCGGTTTCGCCGGTTCGGACCGTCTCGGCGACGCCGCCGCTGTCGAAAGCGACGACCGGCAGCCCCGCAGCTTGGGCTTCGAGATAGACCAGGCCATAGGCCTCGCCGATGCCCGGCCAGATAAAGATGTCGTTGCGGGCGAGCTCGGCCTGCGTCGCTTCGCGTTCGAGCTGACCGTGCCAGGTGATGCGGCCTTCCGGCAGATGAGCGAAGGCGGCCTCGATTTCGGCCCGGCAGGGGCCATCGCCGATGATGCTGAGTGTCCAGCCTTCGTCCCGGCAGCGGTCGAGGACACGGGCGAGCGCCAGGTAGCTCGTGAGCTTGGCGCCGGCGCGCATCATGGCGACGGTGACCAGGCGCGGCGGACCGGATCGGCCGGCGCTCGGCATGGGATCGGGGCCAAGTGCGACGAAGGGGGGAAGCGGAAGCAGGGCCGTCCCCGTGTTCCGCCAGGGTTCGAGGCCCTGCCGGTCGCGGTCGGTGAAGAAGAAATGGACGTCGCCGGCCGCGAGCCCGTGCCGGACGACGGCCGTCTGCGCGGCCCAGGGGCCGGTCGCGCGCCGGCTCGAATCGCTCGATTCGGCCGTGACATAGGGAATGCCGAGCGCGGCCGCGATCTCAGGGCCGAGGAAGTCCGGCGCGCGGTAGTAGTTGTGGTAGGTGAACCAGAGATCGGGGCGCGGCAGGTCCTTCCGGTAGCCGGCGAGCAAGGTCTCACGCAGGCTCGCAGCATCCTTCGTCCAGCGCGCGAAGCGCTCGGGATCGGCCTCGCGAAAATAGGCCTTCGGCGCCGCGACGGGCTCGACGACATGGCCGAGGCTTTCGAGCGCGGCCATGAGCTGGCGCGCCATGCGGCGGTCGCCGGAGACGCCGCTGTCGCCGACCGGATTGAGGGGGGTATGGAAAGCGATGCGCAAGGAGGCTTCGTGGCGGTGGCGATGAGTGCTTTTGACGTCAGCGATAGGGGTCGGCCGCGTCGCGCAGGCCGTCGCCGAGGAAGTTGAAGGCGAGGATGATCACGATCACCGGCACGACCGGATAGAGCAGCCAGGGGTAAAGCGCCACAACATTGATGTTCTGGGCTTCGTTGAGCATCACGCCCCAACTGGTGATCGGCGGCCTGAGGCCCAGGCCCAGGAAGGAAAGCGCGGTCTCGCCAAGGATCGTCCGGGGGATGGTGATCGTGGCCGAGGCGATGAGATGGCTCATGAAGCCCGGCACCAGATGGAGCGCGATGATACGGCGTGGCTTCGCCCCCATGAGCTGGGCGGCGACGACATAATCCTCCTCGCGCAGCGAGAGCAGCTTCGAGCGCACCGAGCGGGCGAGCCCGGTCCAGTCCATCAGGCCGAGGATCACCGTGATGCCGAAATAGACCAGCAGCGGGCTCCAGGACGGCGGCAGGATCGAGGCCAGCGCCAGCCAGAGCGGGATATGCGGCAGCGACTGCACGATCTCGATGATGCGCTGGATCACGAGATCGACCCGGCCGCCGTAATAGCCGGCGATGCCGCCGATGATGACGCCGAGCACGAAGGAGACGGAGACGCCGAGCAGGCCGATCGAGAGCGAGATGCGTCCGCCATAGAGAATGCGCGAGAGCATGTCGCGGCCGAGCCGGTCCGAGCCGAGGAAGAAGAAGGTGCCGCCCTCGGGCGGGCAGACGAGATGGGTGTTGCCGGGGATCAGGCCCCAGAACGTGTAGTCGTCGCCCTTGCAGAAGAAGCGCAGCTTCTCCGGGCGCGTGGTGTCGACTTCGTATTCGCGCTTCAGGTTCTCCATGTTGAGGCGCATCGCATAGGGGTAGACGAAGGGGCCGACGAACTGGCCCTCGTGGAAGAGATGGATGCTCTGCGCGGGCGCACGGATGAAGTCGGTATTGCGCGTGGTGTAATGATAGGGCGCCAGGAACTCGGCGAAGGCCGCCATGGCATAGATCGCGAAGATCATCACGGCGGAGATGACCGCGAGTCGGTGCTTGCGGAACTTCCACCACATCAACTGCCATTGCGAGGCGAGGTAGACCCGCTCCTGCTCCGGCGTCATCGACTCGGTGGCATAGGGCTCGAACGGCGCCGTCGAGACCTCGTGGGGCAGGGCTGCGCC
>NZ_JAELTI010000242.1 GCF_016428755.1 Allobosea sp. ASV33 | reverse complement strand
CCCCCCCCCCCCCCCCCCCCCCCCCCCCCCCCCCCCCCCCCCCCCCCCCCCCCCCCCCCCCCCCCCCCCTTACAACCCGCAGACCCCATACGCGCTCGCGCCTAGAGTCTCGTGGGCTCCCCCCCCCCCCCCCCCCCCCCGCTCGATCTTCATCTGGTTCAGCACGAAACGCGGAACGTTGTTGCCCGAGGTCGAGTTCGGGTCGAGCGAGGCGATCGGCTCGTCGGCGAGGATGATGCGCGGCTCCTGGACTGTCTCTTATACACATCTGACGCTGCCGACGATTAACCTTCGGGGTAGATCTCGGTGGTCGCGGTAGCATTGGAGGGGGGGGGGGGGGGGGGGGGGGGGGGGGGGGGGGGGGGGGGGGGGGGGGGGGGGGGGGGGG
>NZ_JAELTI010000241.1 GCF_016428755.1 Allobosea sp. ASV33 | reverse complement strand
ATTTAGGAGCTCATTGACCAAGCCTATTTTTTTACCATGTGCTAAATCCGGCTCTAAAAGTATTATGTTAAAAAGATGATCGTGAATTTGCTCACCCAAAGCAATCAATTCATTTATCCGTTCATATTTCAGTTCAGCTAGATTGGATTTATTGTCATTTATATAACAACACGCATAAATCACATAAAAAGCATCACTCCCCCTATTCTGTAAATGATACTCCTCATCTGGATCTAATCGTTTCGTATCCGAATTGATTGAACAAAAGGCCTTTCGAGCTTCCTCAGGTGTTCCAATTACTTGAATAAAATTAATTTTGGTTGATTTTAATTTTTGCTGAAACTCAGAATCGCTACATAACTCTTGAAAATCAGCTAATCCACCTAATCGA
>NZ_JAELTI010000240.1 GCF_016428755.1 Allobosea sp. ASV33 | reverse complement strand
CCCCCCCCCCCCCCCCCCCCCCCCCCCCCCCCCCCCCCCCCCCCCCCCCCCCCCCCCCCCCCCCTCGTTTTTCATGCCTATGACGGCATACGCGATCGCGCCTAGAGTCTCCCCCCCCCCCCCCCCCCCCCCCCCCCCCCGGATGGCGCGGGCGACGTCGAGCGCCGTGTCCTGCACCATCTCGGGCGTCGGGTCGGCTCATTCCTGCATCTTGTTGATCGAGCCGGTCACGGACGGCGCCGCGACGGCGCCTGTCTCTTATACACATCTGACGCTGCCGACGATTAACCTTCGGTGTAGATCTCGGTGGGCGCCGGAGCAGGAGAGAGGGGGGGGGGGGGGGGGGGGGGGGGGGGGGGGGGGGGGGGGGGGGGGGGGGGGGGGGGGGGGG
>NZ_JAELTI010000239.1 GCF_016428755.1 Allobosea sp. ASV33 | reverse complement strand
GTCCAACACGCTGACCCTGGTCTATCCCAAGGAGATGGATGGCAGCTCCGACAAGGTGTCGGTCTTCGCGCCCGTGGGCATTGCCCTGCTGGGCCTGAGCGTGGGCGACCAGTCGCGCATGGCCGGCCCCTCGGGCCAGGTCACCGTGCGCGTGGATGCCATCGAGTTCCTGCCGGAAAGCGCAGGCGAGCTGCACCGTTGAACGCCGACCGGCGTGAAGCGAAAAAGGCAGCCAACCGGCTGCCTTTGTTGTTTGTGGACTGATGCACCGCGCCTCAGCGCAGGCCTTCCAGATACGCCGCGATCAGGCCGGTGCCCTCCAGGCCCGCCTGCCAGCGCAGCGCCATGTGCCAGCTGGTAACGTGGCGCTCCACGCGCTCGTACAGCAGATG
>NZ_JAELTI010000238.1 GCF_016428755.1 Allobosea sp. ASV33 | reverse complement strand
ACCAGCGTGTCGTTTCCGCTGCCCGCCGCCAGGGCGTCATTGCCGGCGTCGGCCACCAGCGTTTCGTCCCCGGCGCCGGCTGTAATCGACTCATTGCCTGGCGATGCCTGGACAAGATTAGGCACCTGCTGCAGCAACTGGGTCCAACTCCAACTCGTGCCATCCGCGAACTGAATTGTGGTGAGTGCTGGTTTGCTTCCCCACACCAGCGCATCCGGCAACAGAATCGAGCCACCACCATTGACAACAAGCTCCAGATCCGACGCATTCGGCTCAACCAACGAAACGTCGGCGGCCGTTAACCCGCTGCCGAATTGGAGCGTGTTGGCAGCACCGTTGGAGTCGTCTGGTATGAGCGTGTCTTGGCCGAACCCGCTGTTCAACTGGAATAT
>NZ_JAELTI010000237.1 GCF_016428755.1 Allobosea sp. ASV33 | reverse complement strand
TGGGCAAGGTCGCGCAAAAGCTCACGCCCGCGGACATCCAGGCCGTGGCGGCCTACTACGCCCGCCTGCATGGCGCCAGCCCCAGCCCCAGCACCGCAGCCACGGCCTCCGCGCCAGCCAAACCCTGATGGACCGGGAGCCGAACATGTCCGACACACAACCCACCCGCGCCTCTCAAAACTCCAATACCGCCGAGTACGTCGTCGTCGCCTGCCTGTTCGCCGGCCTGGCGGGCGCGCTCGCCTATGGCATGTACATCAGCCAGCCAGACATGCCACCTGCGCCGGCCCGCGTGGGCGCGGTCCCCGCTGCGGTTGCCACCGCAGCCAGGGCCTGTCTCTTATACACATCTCCGAGCCCACGAGACTCTAGGCGCGATCTCGTATGCCGTC
>NZ_JAELTI010000236.1 GCF_016428755.1 Allobosea sp. ASV33 | reverse complement strand
CAGCGTCAGATGTGTATAAGAGACAGGGTCGTTAACGCGTCGGCCGCAACGAGTCAACCCCGCCGCAACCAAGAACCATGCCAAGGCAGAGAAGGCCAAGGCCAGACCGCGTATTCGCCGTCATGCTCGGACTTGACCCGAGCATCTCAGGCCGGATGAGGTTTTAGAATGTCCTGCAAGAGATTCTCGGGTCTGCGCTTCGCTTCGCCCGAGAATGACGGCCCTGCCCTGCTCCCTCCGGTACCCCCTACCTGTCTCTTATACACATCTCCGAGCCCACGAGACTCTAGGCGCGATCTCGTATTCCGTCTGCTGCTGGAAAAAGGGGGGGGGGGGGGGGGGGGGGGGGGGGGGGGGGGGGGGGGGGGGGGGGGGGGGGGGGGGGGGGGGGGG
>NZ_JAELTI010000235.1 GCF_016428755.1 Allobosea sp. ASV33 | reverse complement strand
CATCTGGAAGGCAACGACCGCCGCGCCTTGCATGAGGCCGCCGCCTGGCACGTGAAACTGCGCGGCGCCTCTGCCACAGCGGGCCTGCAACAGGACTGGCAGAAATGGCATGACGCCGATCCCGCCCACCAGCGCGCCTGGCTGCGCGTGCAATCCGTCACCGCGCAACTGTCGCATCTGCCCGCACCCCTGGCGCGCCAGGCGCCGGGCCGTCGCGCCTCACCCACCCGCCGCTCCGTGGTGCGCGGCTTGGCTCTGGGCCTGGGCAGCGGCGCCACGGCCTGGATGGCCTGGAAAGGCGCACCACTAGAAAGCTGGCAGGCAGGGCAGCGCACAGCCACGGGCGAGCGCCGGGATCTAAAGCTGCCCGACGGCTCCCTGGTGGCCCTGGATA